>JBBSDD010000231.1:0-5290 GCA_038249755.1 Flavobacteriales bacterium
CCTGTCTTTAGTGAGCGTAGTCCTTATCAGCCCAATAGTCCTTATAGCGCGTCCAAGGCAGCCAGTGATCATTTGGTCAGAGCTTATTATCATACTTATCATCTTCAGACAACTATTTCTAATTGTTCAAACAATTACGGACCCAACCAGCACGATGAAAAACTCATTCCAACCATCATCCGCAAGGCTGTGGCCGGGGAAGCCATACCGATTTACGGCGATGGACGAAACGTGCGCGACTGGCTCTACGTGCGGGACCACTGCGTGGGAATTGACCGCGCTTTCGCAAAAGGGGAAGCGGGCGAAACGTACAATATCGGAGGCAACAACGAACACACCAATATCACCATTGCGCAAATGATTTGCACAATTTTGGATGCAGAGAATCCGCGTGAATCAGGCAGTCATCTGGATCTCATTACCTATGTGGCCGACAGGCCTGGACACGACCGCCGCTATGCCATCGACGCCACCAAGATTTCTTCAAAACTCGGTTGGAAGGCCGAGGAAACTTTTGAAACCGGCATCCGCAAAACCATCAATCATTACCTAAAAAAATACGTACCTCATGGAAGCTAAAACACTTGCAAAAGCCAAAGAATGGCTCGGACCAGAATTTGACGAAACAACCCGCAAAGAGGTGCAGCACCTGATGGACAACGATCCGAAAGAACTGGAAGATGCTTTTTATATCGACCTCGAATTTGGTACCGGCGGGCTGCGCGGATTGATGGGGCCAGGCACCAACCGGATGAACAAATACACCGTGTCTATGGCCACGCAGGGTCTGGCCAATTACATCAACAAAGAGGTGTCTGGAAAAAACAAGAGCGTGGCCATTGCCCACGATTGCCGCAACAATTCGCACATTTTTGCGCGTCGGGCGGCGGAAGTTCTCGCGGCCAATGGCATCAAAGTATACCTTTTTCCGGAACTCCGGCCCACCCCCTTGTTGTCATTTGCCGTAAGGCACTTCGGGTGCACATCGGGTATTGTGGTCACCGCTTCGCACAACCCAAAAGAGTACAACGGCTATAAAGTATATTGGAATGACGGCGGACAAATTGTGCCGCCGCACGACAAGTTTATCATCGAAGAAGTGCGCAAGGTGCAGTCGCCCAAAGATGTGGCCAGGCTCGACAATGCCGACCTGATAGAAATTATCGGCTCTGAACTCGATGAATTGTTTCTAAATACCATTCTGAAAGAATCGGTACATCCTGAAGCTGTCAAAGCCCAGAGCGATATGCCCATCGTTTTCACCAATTTGCACGGCACAGGAGGGACGCTCATGCAGCCTTTTTTGAAAAAAATGGGATTTAAAAACGTGCATTCCGTGGCCTCTCAGGACAAGCCGGACGGAAATTTCCCCACGGTGATTTCTCCCAATCCGGAAGAACGGGCGGCCCTCGATGAAGCCCTGAAACTCGGCGAAGAGGTGGGCGCTGAAATCGTGTTGGGCACCGACCCGGATGCCGACAGGGTGGGCATCGCGGTGCGAAACTTTGAGGGAAAACTCGAATTGCTCAACGGGAACCAAACGGCCACCATCCTGACCTATTATTTGCTGGAAAGCCTGAAGGAAAAGGGTGAACTGCCAGCCAACGGATTCGTGTGCGGCACCATAGTCACCACCGAATTGATGGATAAAATTGCCGCGCATTATGGCGTAAACTGCCACACCACCCTCACGGGATTTAAATGGATCGCGGAGAAAATCAGAAATCTCGAAGGCCAGGAAAAATTCATCTGCGGGGGAGAAGAAAGTTACGGATTCATGATCGGCGATGCCGTGCGCGACAAGGACGCCATCGTGACATCCGGATTGCTTTGCGAAGTGGCGGCTTATGCCAAATCGAAGGGATCGTCCTTTTACGAAATGCTCGTGGAGATGTATGCGAAATTTGGATTTTACCACGAAGCGCTGGTCTCGGCCACCAAAAAAGGCAAAGACGGAGCAGCGGAGATAAAAGCCATGATGGAAGCCTACAGAACCAACACCCCCACAAAATTGGCTGGTTCGGAAGTGCTCGAAATGCGGGATTACAAAACCGGCGAAATCAAAAACATGCGCACCGGAGAACGCCGTCCCACAGGTATTCCGGGTTCAGATGTCATCCAGTTTTATCTCGCCGATGGCAGCAAAGTCACAGCACGACCGTCAGGTACCGAACCAAAAATCAAATTTTACTTCAGTCTTTCGACAAAAATTAGCGGACGGCAGGATTTTGAAGAGAAAAAGAAAATGATGGAAAAGAGGATCGCAGAGCTGAAGGAAGCTTTTGTGAATGGTTAAGAAGGATTTACGATTTACGATTTTGGATTTGCGATTTGGATTGGCGGTCGCCGTGATTTGCGGTCGCCGAGCGGAGTCGAGGCGTGGGGATTACGATTTTACCGCACCACCGTCACCTGAAATTGCATCCTCTCCACTTTACCACTCAGGCCCTGCACCACGGCTGTGATCTGATAAACTCCATCGGAGACTTGATTCCCGCCCGATTGGGCATCCCAGATTTCCAGTTCTGAAGCGCCGGAGCTATCCTCTCCGGCAGATATTTCCTGTCCCCACCGGTTGTAAATGATCCAGGAGATGCGGCTTACGCCAAAAATCTGGGCCACGAGCCTGTCGTTCAGTCCATCGCCGTTGGGTGTGATGATATTGGGCATGGCCACCTTGATGCCCGGATCTACGCGGATGAGGTAGGTGGCGGTATCGGCGCAGGAGGGCACGCCGACCCAAGCCACGAGGCTCACTTCAAAGTAACCGCTGTCGGCAAAGGTGTAAATGGCATTAAAACCAGTGCTGAAGGGCTCTCCATCCACGAGCCATTGGTACCCCGTGGCGTTGGTGCTCTGATTGGCAAAATATACCGTGAGGGGAGAATCACCAGAAGTGGGATTGGGGGTGAAGGCTGCGGTTTGGACCGTGTTTAATGGTACGTGGACAATAGAATCCCAGACGCATCCCAACGCATCCGTGGTGCTCACCTGATAATTTCCCGGGGCAAGGTTTTGAAACACAGCAGAAGATTGTAAATCACCATTTAGTCTGTGTTGAAATGGTGCGGTGCCCAGTGTATTGAGCAGGCTTATGCGGCCTGAATTACCCGGACATGCACTGGGTGTGATAAGCAGCGGGTAGGGTGCTGGCAGAGGATTTACTTTTACAAAAACAGGGATGGTTTGCGGACAACCATTTGCATCATCTTCATTCCACATGCGCACCCGATACCATCGGCTGATGTCTGTCGTGCATACCGGATTTGCTATTGAAGCATCACTTAAATCTGTGGAAGGCTCCCAGGAATAAAAATCATATCCCGGTAAGGCTAAAAAAAAGCTGTATCGCGGGCGCAAAGGTCAAAATAACGCGGCATGGCCTCTGACGCAACGGGGCAATCAGGGGTGTAGGTAATGAAAAATGCCGGGTGGGCGTTGCTCGACATAGTGGGGAGTGCCAATACTTTCGTAATCTCTATCTCTTGCATTTGATCTGGTATCAAATATTCATTTATGACAGCTATCGCATCCGTATTGGATACTGTTGTATTGGGGATATCATCATCAAGGCCGAATAATTCTCCGTTTTCGTAATAAAAATGGCCACGGGTACCAACGATAGCCTCCGGATTAGATGAATCGGCACCAAATATTTCACCTAATAATATGTTGTTGATGCGGATTCTGGATCTATCAATAAAAAAACCTGTAAGACGATCAGTAAAAATCGCAAATCCCACATTTGAACCTGGAGAATATTCAATTGGGTCGATGAGATAATTTTGAATTATATCTTGACTCTGGTCTGCAGTATATATTCTTACACAGCAATCACTTCCGACTTGATCATTGTGATAAAGAACCAGAATATAAATGCTGAACCAACCTTCTCCGGGAATATCAGTTATTGGAGTATAATTAATCTCAAATTCAAGGACATCACTATTTAAATCGACCGTTTCGGTTATATCTTGAATGTTTACTGCAAAATATTGGAAACTAGGCGACCCATCCACCATTTCCGGCCCAATTTGATTTCCTTCATTCCAAAAAACAGAGCTATTGTTCACCTCAAAAGACCATTCTGGGGGTCGGCCATATCGATGAGTAATCGCATAGACCTTTTTAATAGAAGAATTACTTTCATTTCTTATTTCGGCGGTGCCTGATCCCGAGCCCGGTGTCGCCGTAAAGCCTGCTCCAGACACCCCACCTTGGAAGCATTCTTCTAAAAACAAAATCTGACATTTTCCCGAAAAAGAAAAAGCCAAAAAAAATACCAATGTTAAAGCAAGATTGATTATGATCTGGAAAAAACCAATTCCATTTAATTGTTGAAAACTTTTCAGTTTTTTTCTTCGGAAAACTTGCACTTAACGTTTTTTTTTTTTGCCAAATTTACACAATAAACCAATATTCTAAACCAATGAAACAGTTAAATTATCGTTTACTCGTGGTGCTCTTATGCTCAATTTCTACATTTTCATATGCGCAAAATCCTTTCTGGACTTTGCCTAATCAACAATTCGAAAGTGATATCGTAATCCCTAGCCTATTGCCTACCTCCTCTGATAATGTTGGCTATCAAGGAGGTAATTCAAATTATGTCCATGCGGGCATTAAAGATCCTTTTGGCAACATAATTTTCTTTGTTGTAGATGGAGTTCTATATGATCGAAACGGGGATTGGATGGGTGCATTGGCGTATGGTTCAAGTCTTCAAATACAAAAGGGAGACAATCAATTGATTATTGTGAATGTTCCAGGCAGTTGTTCGCAATTCTATATTTTTGGTTCTGGACCAATGGGCAGCTTCGGAGATGAAACGCCTTATTATGCCATTTTTGACATGGATGTGCCGGGGGATAGTCCATATGGAAGTCTGATTGAAAATGCCAATTACAATACCGTTTTCCCTATACAAGGAAATATTATTGAATCTTATGCTGATGCAGGGGTTGGAGGATTAACGCATCGGGTTCAAGGTGTTCATTTGGCATTGAGCAAACTGCGAGATGACGGTGAAAGATGGTTGTTTATTGCAAACAATACAAAAGCCTATCGGGTAAATGTTACTTGTAATGGACTATATGATTCTGGATGGAGTTATAATCTGAATGGACCTTTCCGTTCAGGATATCGTGCGGAGATGGAACTTTTTGAAAATGAAAATAGCTCCCTGTACAAATTGGCTATTCCTTTTTGGGAAGCTGATTTGAATGGAAATAATAAGGTGAGATTAATGTCAATAGACGCCAACAGTGGTTCGATCATCTCTGGATCAGAA
>JBBSDD010000232.1:0-5275 GCA_038249755.1 Flavobacteriales bacterium
CAATGATTACGTCATGGAATAATCCTGCTAAAGCTCCTACACCATATTGCCACTTTTTGAATCGAAACACGATATATGCGAAAATGATCAACAAGGCGAACATTACGGCTGACAGGGAGGAATCTCTGAAATCATCTGAAATTGATGGATCCACTTTACGGGATTCCAAAATTTCATAGGGTTTATTTATACCGTCCAGTCCGGATTGTAATGCCGCTTCGACGCGCGCATCAGCATCTGGCGAATCATCATCTACAAGAAATTTGGTAGTTACTTTAACCTGATTTGCAGAACCAAAAGTTTTTACCTCCGGCGCAAAACTTTGACCATCATCACCAGCGAAAGCGGAGGAAAGTGTAGTTCTGATATCATCAAGTGCTACGGCCTCTTTAAAATTTACAGTATATGTTCGGCCTCCGGTAAAATCCACACCAAAATTGAGTCCCATGGTCGAAAGACTTACAATACTCGCTAAAATAAGTATTGAAGAAATAATATAAGACATCTTTCTGCTGGCAATAAATCTGATTTTGGTATTGATCAGAATACTGCGCGACCAATCCATAAAGAATGTCACCGATTTTCCCTTATCCAATCGGGATTCAATGATGAGCCTTGTAATGAAGATTGCAGAAAACAGAGAGGTGAAAATACCAATGATCAAAGTAGTTGCAAATCCTTTTATCGGACCAGAACCCAAAGACACCAAAACAATAGCAGTCAATAAGGTAGTGATATTGGCATCAATGATTGCAGAATATGCTTTGCTGTAACCCTCTTTCACCGCGGCCTTGACACTTTTTCCATTTCTCAATTCTTCACGAATTCGCTCAAAAATCAAGACGTTGGCATCGACCGCCATACCGATAGTCAGCACAATACCCGCTATTCCAGGTAATGTAAGTGCCGCCTGAAGAGAAGCCAAAGCTCCAATCAGGAAAAATAAATTGGCTATCAGTGCAATATCTGATATAAGACCTGCCCCACGATAATAAACAAACATGTAAACCAAAACCACAACCAGTGCGATAAGGAATGAAATAAAACCATCATCGATATTTTTTTGTCCTAAAGAAGGCCCTACTACTGACTCATCCACGATGTTGGCGGGAGCTGGAAGGGCACCGGCTTTGAGAAGGTTAGCCAAATCCAATCCGTCCTGAATCTGTTCGTTCCGATTGCCTCCACCCATGCTGATCACAGATTGACCAGTAGGAATTTCAGATTGAACCACCGGGGCAGAAAACACATAGTTGTCAAGTACAATGGCTACTACTCGTTTGGGAGTTTGGGAAGATGCCGCTGCCGTAATATCTTTCCATTTTCTCGCACCTTCACTATTCATCATCATACTTACTTCCACCTGTCCATTGATGCTGTATTGCTGAGAAGCATCCACAATGACAGATCCATCGATTGGCGCTCTGTTGTCGCGGGTATCAACTTTTATGGCGTATAACCGCATCAGGTTGTTCAAGCGCGCATCCGGCTCAGCCGACCAAAGGAGCTTCAAATCATTTGGAAAAAAATCCCGGGCCACTTTATCTTTCAGCATGCTGTTGATCGCGGCAGTATCTGTCAAATTGGCATATCCCACTACAGGACCCTGCATGGCCTGACCAGTTTCAGTAACGGCCGGACTCAATTTAGAAAAAAGTGGCAACCTCTTCAATTGATCTCCTGATGTTTCGTCTTCGCCTAAGATATCAGCAACTGAATCAGCAGACAAATCTCCGTCAAGACCGAGCAAATCTTCGCCAGTTATTTCCGGTGAGGTGGTATCAGCAGATTGAGGTTCTGTGGTTGCAACCGTGTCGACACCATCAATTAATTCATCCGCAGTCGTTTCCACAGAATCTCCTTCCATGTCGAGGCCCAATTCCGGATACATCTTTTTTGAAAGCGCATCATTGGCTTCGCCAAGAAATCCAAGAATCTCTGAACTTTCGTACGTATTCCAGAATTCAAGATTGGCGGTGCTTTTAAGCTGTTTTCGAACCCGTTCTTTGTCTTTCACTCCCGGCAACTCAACCAGAATCCTTCCGGTAAATTGCTGTTTTTGAATGGTTGGCTGGGTCACCCCAAATTTATCAATACGTGTACGAAGAATTTTTTCAGTATTATTAATGGCGACCTTGGACTCTTCGCGAAGACGTTCAATAATTTCAGCGTTGGTCGCTTCACGCGGAAAACGGTCTTTGTTATCACGGCTGTGAAAAACGGTGGCCATATTGCCATCGGGATAAAGTTTCTGCCATGCATTATCAAAAAGGGACACGAAGTCGTCCTGCGAATCCCGCTGCATCATTTTAGCCTCAGCAATGGCTGCTTGTAATTGCTCATTACCCGCATTGTTACTGAGGTTAATGATCAAATCGGGAATGGATACTTCCAGGGTAACGCTCATACCTCCCGCGAGGTCAAGTCCGAGGTTTATCTGTTTGGATTTTGACTCTTCATAGGTATATCCAAAAACGGGGTAAATCGATTCGTTGGCATTTCTATTCAGATATGCAGACTTGAAGTTGTCCAACATGACTGCTTCCTGGGTGGGCTCTAAATCTCCTTCAATCGCCCTAACGGAGTCCATCTGCGCCAAGGCGGAAGCCTCTGCTTTTTTTTCAAAACTATTGGTGAAGAATGAAAATGATATCTGATATAGACAGGCCAGCGCCAGGAGTATGGTAAATAGCCAAATTGCACCTTTATTTTGCATGCGAGCGGGTTTACGATTTTTTATCGAGGCGCAAATATAGATTTAAATGGGTAATTTCCCAATCCGCCTTCAATCCCTTTAAAAATATAGATTTTCATCAAATTTATTGCACGGCGCGATGAGATCGCCATTCCAAGAAGTGACTTTATTAGGTGAAGTCGGGGAATAAAAGGAGTATTACCTTTACATAAATCTTAAGTTTATGGTTCGCTTCCTGATTGTCTTGCTATTTCCCACCTCTCTTTTTGGTCAGTTTCAGGTAACGCCCTCCACTACAATACCTGTAAACCATGGCAATGGTCAGGAAATGCTTCGGGCGTGGACGGGAGGAATCAACGCAGCCCAGATTTCCACTTTCGATGCGGACAATGATGGCATTAATGACGACGTATTCGTATTTGACAAAGCAGGTAACCGGAGTCTCGTATTTATTGGAAATCAGGAGGGAGGGGAAATGGTCCACCTATACGATCCCCATTCCACTGTCAATTTTCCTGTTTTGACCGATTGGGCCTTACTCAGGGACTATAACTGTGATGGAAAAAAAGATATTTTTACATATAGCTCAGCGGGAGGCTCTTTCGCAATATACCAAAACATGACTGCCAACACTGGTCCGCCTCAATTTGAACTTGCCAACAATTCATTGCAGACCTTATATCCATTTACCAGCAATCCGGTGGTTACCAATATTTACATCATTTCGCATGACATTCAGTCTATTTTTGATTTTGATGTAGATGGCGATATGGATATACTCGTTTTTACACTGGGAGGCACCACTTTGGAATATCACGAAAACCAAAGCGTGGAAAACACCGGTGAATGTGGTCTGGATAATTTTGTGTTGCGAAACCGTTGTTATGGTCAGTTTGAGGAAGGGCTTGAGAGCAACAACGTCACACTGGGCACGATCTGTTCCTTTAACGTACCCAATCCAAAAGCGGGAGACGGAAACCGGCATATCGGGTCGACCTTAATCGCTTTTGATGCCACAGCCGATGGTCTGCCGGATATTATACTTGGTGATGTGACTTATAGTAACCTGACTTTTCTGGAAAACGGCGTGGGCACCAATGGCAGGGACAGCGTCGTGTCCAGTTCGGTTGACTTCCCTGCCGGTTTCGGAGGCCCTGCGCTTTCGCTCGACAATTTTCCGGCTGCTTATTACGAAGATGTTACCGGCGATGGGGTTCGGGATTTACTTGTAGGCGTGAACAATCCATTTCTTTCAGCCAATGAAAGATCCGTCTGGTTTTATGAAAATACAGGACTTGATAATGCCCCGGTTTTTGCCTTCCGGCAAACGGATTTTCTTCAGGATGAGATGATTGATCTTGGTGAGGTATCAGCACCAGCGCTTTTTGATTATAACGGAGACGGACTGATGGACCTGGTAATCGGCAGCAGGGGAGAATTTCTGGGCGGATCTGAATTCCTGCCGCGGCTTGACCTCTATCTCAATACAGGAACGATTACCGAGCCTGCATTTCAGGCGGAAGCCACCGACTGGCTCAATCTCTCATTATTGGGCATTGGTCAATATATGCATCCCACATTTGGTGACATCGACAATGACGGAGATACGGATATGATGGTGGGAGATGCTTCCGGACAGGTACACCTCCTGGAAAACACTGCCGGACCGGGCAATATGGCTAATTTCCAGTATTCCGGACTTGTTGTGGCCAATGGAAATCCCATCAGCGTTGGACAGAACAGCACACCGCAGCTTTACGATTTAGACGGGGACGGCAAATTCGACCTGATCATCGGTGAGCGCAATGGCAACCTGAATTATTATCGCAACACAGGTTCAAACACCAGTCCCTCTTTCACTATTGTTTCAGATACGCTTTGTTGAGTATCGACCGTTGAGCCATTCCTTTTTATTTGCAGCAGTGCTCCACATTTTTTCCGGTATGAAGAGACCACTTATCTTTTGTTGGGCGCTGAATCTGGGAGTCTGCATTTGTACAGCAATATAGAAGGCAATGTGGAAGGAAACTACACGCAGGAAACGCTCAACGCATTCGGCATCGATATGGGAGCAAAGAGCAGGGCGGCCATTTATAATCTCAATGGCGACGGCTATCCCGATGTAATTGCCGGTGGTATTGGTGGCGGACTTCAGCTATTTATGGGTAGTGGTCCGGTGAATACAGATCCGCTTCCCGTTAAAAAAAGTGCATTCAAATTATATCCAAATCCGGCTGACGAGATATTGAATGTGGATGGATTGAGCGCAGATTCATGGCATTTTCGCATTTACAGCATTTCCGGTCAATTGGTCAAGGTCGGAAGTTTGAATGGCAATCAAATGAACGTCTCTGACTTGTCATCTGGCGCATACATTCTTGAGATTTCTAATGGGGAAATTCCGGAAAGAATGCTTTGGATGAAGAGATAATATGGGCGTGTGTCGTTCAGAAAGTAGTGAAGAATCTTTTAAATTGAATGGACAGACTCCTCCTACGATCGGAGTGACAAGGCTCCGAACTTTGTCATGCAGAGCGGAGCGATGCATCTTTTACATTGAATGGACAGACTCCTCCTACG
>JBBSDD010000233.1:0-5271 GCA_038249755.1 Flavobacteriales bacterium
GGATACACAGCACCGTACGATGCGCAGGGTCACTTATATGCGGGTAGTTCTTCTTTTGGAATCGGATATCCCATCACCACAGGTGCCTATCAGGCCGCCTGGGCTGGTGGAACAGGTGCTGGTAATCTGGCAGGTACAGATATAGCATTGTCAAAATTCAGCCTGGACGGGACCCAACTTATCTACAGCACCTACCTCGGTGGTAGCAGCGACGAATTGCCCCACAGCCTGATCACCGACGAAGATGGCTCTCTTTATTTATTGGGAACGACAGGCTCCGGCAATTTCCCAATCACGCCGGGTGCTTTCCAGACTACTTTTCAAGGCGGAACTCAGACTTTGCTTGGAGGAGTGGGTGTGGAGTACGAAAATGGATCGGATATGATGGTTTGTCGATTGGGACCATCCGGAACGGCTCTGCTTGCCTCAACATATATGGGAGGCTCTGCCAATGACGGAATCAATACCGATGAGAATCTGAGTTTCAATTATGCCGACGAAGTGCGCGGAGAAATAGAATTGGATGGAGATGGTAATATTCTCGTTGGTAGTAATACTTTTTCTGAAAATTTTCCAACTGTTCCGGGCTGTTTTCAAACCACCAAGAACGCCAATCAGGAAGGTGTACTTTTCAAATTGAACAATACAGCAACCACCTTGCTGGCGTCTACGTTTTTTGGCGGAAGCGGGGCCGACGCCATCTATTCGATCAATACCGTAGAGGATGGAACCATCATGGTGGCCGGGGGCACCTCTTCCAACGATTTGTCCATGCCCGCCGATGCCTATCAGAATGCCTATGGCGGAGGGCGCTCAGATGGATACATCGCCACATTCAACAGCGCGCTGACCTCACTTGAAAATGCCACCTATTTTGGCTCTTCGACCTATGATCAAATCTACTTTGTGGAAAGAGACGAAGAAAATTTCCCGCACATTTATGGTCAAACAAATGCACCTGACAACACCTTCATTTTCAATGCCGAATACAATGTGCCCAACAGCGGTATGCTTCTCTCGAAATTGAACAGAAACCTTACAGGGCTCGAATGGTCAACCGTTTTTGGAAATGGCAATACCACACCCAATATTTCGCCTACAGCATTTTCAGTAGATATTTGCAATAGAATTTACCTGTCCGGCTGGGGTGGTTTGGTGGGAGGCGGAGAACAGGGGCTTACCACAGGATTGGCAGTCACACCCGATGCGCTTAAATCCACCACGAATGGCGGGGATTTCTACTTTATGGTTCTCTCAAATGATGCCAGCGAATTGATTTTTGCCAGTTTTTTTGGTGGAAACCAAAGCAGTGAACACGTGGATGGTGGAACAAGCCGCTTCGACAGAGCCGGTAAAATATACCAGGCAGTATGCGCCGGTTGCGGTAGCAACGATGATTTCCCAATCGAACCTGCGAATGCGCTAAGTCCCATAAACAACAGTTTCAATTGCAATCTGGGTGTGGCCAAAATCGATTTTGACTTGCCACTCGTGATAGCCGATTTTGAAACAGCCAATGTCTGTTTGCCGGCCGCGGTATTTTTCACCAACACGAGCGAAACACAAGGGGGCACGAATCCTTTTATCCAATGGAATTTCGGTGATGGCACAGCCTCATCTCTTCAAAATCCTTCTCACGTTTATGAAAATCCAGGCATCTACGAAGTGAGTTTGATTGTTACTGATCCCCTCGCCTGCAACATTTCAGATACCCTCACCCAAAGCATTCAGATTTTTCCGGCATTAACACTCAATTTGCCCGATACGATTCAATCGTGCGACTTGCTGGCACTGCCCGTAACAGCCGATTCGGAAGGCACGGCTGACTTGTTTACCTGGGCGACAGATGCAGCATTTGGGGACATACTTTTGTCCGGAAGCACGGACAGCATTTTGACATACGGCGGCGAACCGGGCTTTATTTTCATCAATATATCAAGCGAATTGTGTGAGTTCACGGACAGCCTTTTCGTCATTCCAGCCCCCGAATTTGCACTATCCCTGCCAGATACAATTCTTTGCAGCATACAAGCGCTTTCACTTTCAGTGCTAATTTCCAATGGCCACGCTACAGGCAGCTTGATCTGGTCGCCTGACGAAGTTATTATTTCCGGTCAGGGAACGGATGAAATATCAATTGACGCTTCGGCTCCGGTAAATATTTCCGTATCGGGCGTGAGCAATTTCGGCTGTCAATTGGTCGCGACGGTCCAAATCGATGTATTTCCCATTGCCCTTTCAGCCTCCAATGATACCCTCATTTGCGATGAAGAACCGGTGTTGCTCTTTGCCGACAGCGAAGGCCTGGCCACCAGTTTTTTATGGTCTTCCACTTCCGATTTCACCGATCAACTTAACATTACTGGCGACAGTGCGCTTACGGTATTTCCCGGCGTGTTGACCTACTATTACATCCAGGTGGAAAACAACGGCTGTTTCCTCATCGACAGTGTGGCGGTAGGTGAACTTTCTGCGGGCACCACGGTCTCCGGCGACCAATTTATTTGCGAAGGCGATACGGCCAATCTTTTTGTATCCAACGATTTTCCAGGGAATGATATCACCCACACATGGTTTCCTGAGGAGGATATCATATCCGGACAAGGCACCAGTTTTGCGCAATCAATCGCCACAGAAACGACCACATTTACTGTGATCAGCACTTCAGGAAATGGCTGCATAGTAGAAAACAACACCACCATTTTCACATCTCCCCTTGGCCGGGATACCGCAGCGGCGCAAGCCATTCCCCAAAATATCACCCTCGGCGGATCCAGTGCCATCAGCGTGGTGCCGGTAAATCCAATATACACGTATCAATGGACGCCATCAACCTGGCTGGACAATGCGTTTTCACCAAACACCACCAGCACGCCGGAAGAAACGATTACGTATTATATCACCATTTCTGATTTCGACACAAGGGGCGTCTGCGCCAAAAGCGATAGTATAACGATCTTTGTTTTCGAGGCCATCTGCGGCCGTCCGAATATTTTTGTACCCAATGCATTCACACCAAATTCCGACGGAGACAACGATGTGGTTTTCGTAAGGGGAGGCGGAGTCACGGATATTGAATTCACCATATTTGATCGATGGGGTAACCAGATTTTCAAAACAATTGATCAGCGTCAGGGCTGGGACGGCACCTACAAAGACAATCTCGCCGAACCGGCGGTATACGTATATTACCTGGAAGTAAAATGTGGCGACGGGCAAACCTTTTCCGATAAGGGAAATATTACCCTGATCAGATGAAAAGGGCTGGCATCATCTTCCTCTTCCTCATTACAGCTGGGTATTGCCAATCACAGGATATTCACTTTTCTCAGTTTTTCTTTGCTCCTCAAATGCTCAATCCGGCAGAAATCGGAAATTTCCGGGCGCAGTACAGGGCAAATGCCAATCAAAAAACCCAGTGGCGTCAGGTATCTCAACCTTATTCAACCTTTTCCATGAGCGCGGATGGGCGTTTTGATTTCCTTCCGGAAAATGTGGCCCTCGGACTGGCGATGATGAACGACCGGGCAGGCGACTCCCAATTAAGTACTTTCAGTTTGTTGGTGGGCGGCTCATATATGTATGAAATTGCAGAAAATCATGCACTGCGGGGCGGTCTTCAAATGGGAATTTCTCAAATCAAAATCGACTACGACGCCCTGAGCTTTGACAACCAGCATAACGGCGTGGTGTACGATCCGAATTTGCCGACCGGCGAAAATTTTTCCCGAAATGCGCGGTGGTATGCCAACATAAACCTGGGCGTCACTCACACCTGGCAGGCCTCAGCCCGCAATGCCATCACCACCGGTTGGGCACTGCACAACCTCAACCGCCCGGACCAATCTTTTTTCAACGATGTCGGTGTGAACCTTCCCATGCGCAACGCTTTCCACGTGTCCGCAAGTTGGAAAATTCATGGTGATTTTGATGCCCTTCCGGCATTTCGCTGGATGCAGCAGGCCACCTTTTCGGAGGTGATTCTGGGCAGCGGTGTGCGGTACATTTTGATGGACGAGATGAGTCTTTACCGCAGTGTTTTTGTGGGTTATTACGGCCGGTTTGGCGACAGCGGTATCGCCATGATGGGATGTGAGATTGACGAATGGCGATTTGCTGCGAGTTACGATATCAATGTGAGCGAACTGGAAACGGCGAGCCGCAACCGGGGCGGATTTGAATTTTCGCTGCAGTATTTGTTCAATAGAAACCCGCGACACCCTCATCTCATCCACAGATTTTGTCCGGTATTTATATGAGATCGACCTGGATATTTTTGTTGGTAGCTTTCTCCTTTTCAGGAAATGGTGCCTTGCATGCCCAAAGGGTACAGGATTGGCTGATACTTGGCGAAGAATCCATGCGCGCCAACGATCCTTACGGGGCTCTGCGGTATTTTAGCGAGGTAATGTACATCGATAGCAGCCGGGCTTTGCACAATTACAAATATGCAGAAGCTTTGAGGCTAAATCACCAATATGAAAAAGCCGCATTTTATTATCTGAAGGTTTACCGCCGCGATCTCGGCGTCGTTTTTCCAGAAGGGCCCGCCTGGCTGGCTTCCATGCAAAAACAATCGGGTGATTTTGCGGAAGCGAAAAAAACCTGGCGAAAAGTGCGCGATCAGCACAAATCCGATCCGGACAGTTATTGGTTCAGAAAAGCCAACCAGGAGATCAGGGCCTGCGACCTCGCCCAGGAATGGTCTGCCCAGGCAGCGCCATTCGCATTGCAGGAACCTCCGGACTTTGTGAATACGGGTGACAGTGAATTTGCCGGCATTTTTCAGGATGATGGGAAACTCGTGATTTCATCTCTTCGGGGTACGTATGACGAGAAAGGGCGGGTTCGAGGTGATGCGTCCGCTTACAAAGTCAGAATTTATGAAGCCAATCTGGAAGCACAGACGCTCAACCAAAAATCGTTTTTTCCTGATAGCATCGCCGCCGAAGCCAACTACGCTGCAGATTCTGCTGAAACCAAAATCGCTTTTTCCACGCAGGATGAAGCCGGTAAAACAGCCATTTATATCCTGCACCTGGCGCATTCCGGGGAAAATCCGGAGAAATTCCTTCCACAATCAGGCGATACCGCTTATTATTCTCATCCGGCATTTGGGATATTGGATGGTGAAGAAGTTTTGTTTTTCACCTCTGACAGACTTGGAGGATATGGAGGGATGGACATTTGGTTCATCTTCCTTGCGGAAAAAGATGCAACACCGGTGAATGCGGGGGAATTGATCAACAGTCCTGGAAATGAGATAACGCC
>JBBSDD010000234.1:0-5267 GCA_038249755.1 Flavobacteriales bacterium
TACAGTACTATCAAATTCGCAGCCGAAATTATTGACTACATGATAGTTATAGCTGTAAGCACCTGTTACAGTCGGGGTTATAGTAATGACGTTGAGGTCTGGTGTGTTTGCAGAAATGTATGGATCGGATAAATCCCAAAAAGACGAATCAGCACTTTCTCCTATAGTATTTGTGAATTCGACAATTTCCGGATAAAAAGATGGATCGAATGTTACACCAAATTCAAACACGGTTCCATCATCTGCTGCCCAGTTATCTGTAAAATTTATTTGCCAGGTTCCGGATAATGGGCAACCGATCAGGTTGCTTAATGGGTCGACTGATGCATAGTTCCCTTCGGGAAGCGTCAATCCAAATCCGCCTTGGGCATTCACCCATTCAGTCCATGTTTGAGTTGCATTGGCTGTCCAGCAATAATCCCATCCTTCGCCCTGTCCCGTACCGTCATTACAATTTACATTATCCAACTGATCAGGAACTCCTATTTGTGTTCCGCCACCTCCCTGCGTTTGCAGATTGATGCTGGTGCCATTGGGACATACCAACTGGACCACCAAATCACCCATAAAAGAATGCTCCATGTTCATGCATATCGCATTTATATCATCTACGGATGTGATCACGTCTGACGGATCGAATTCTGTATATGTTATGGGAATCGATTGTGTGACGCCCAGTAATTGGTCCGACAGACATCCATCATCCACTATATTTGTTGTAGGAAATCCGACCCATGTGCTGTCATATTGACCAAAATCGATAATCCCTATCAAATCCAGCGATTCTCCCAGACAAATAATCGTGTCGGATGGAAAGGCATTGAAGGTCGGATAATTTGAAACATATACTTTTAAGGGTGTAACATTCAAATTTTGACAAGGATTATCCGAATTGTTATCTGTTAAAACCAATTGAACCTGATATTGACCAGGAGATTGGAAAGAATGTGTCACGACAGCACCAGTGGTATTATCCACTGTACCATCCATAAAATTCCATGAATATTCCGCAATATTAAAACCGGTCCCCGCGTATGAGGCCGAACCATCAAGTGTCACTGCTTCCCCAAGACAAACACGGATAGAGTCATTGGTATCACCATCTACAATGAAGGCATCTGCTGTAGGTGGCGTACAAGGTTCTGTGCAGGTAGCACTTGCCGTAAATTGTCCTGTACCTTGAGCATTTGAGTAGAATCTAAATGTCAAACATCCTGTCCCGTTGAGATTCGTAGCAGCAATATTAACATTCTGCAACTGATTTCCGTTGTAAGTCCCGAGCGTTGGATAAGTAGCGTTAGGGCCATCATAAACGGTCATGTTGTCCAGATTGGGATTCTGTTGGGTTCCCGTATTGGTGGTATTCAGTAGAAATAAATTGAAAGTTACCGTAATATAGAGACTATTATCTCCGGCTGCAGCTGTATCAGGACAGATGGTTATGGTAAAGTTTTCGTTGTTGGAATATCCGGCTCCACCTTGTCCTCCTGAGTCAATAACAAATCCATTACAAGTCACGAAAGTCTGACCATTACTTGCTGGACTAAACAATATAGGGAGCTGTTGTCCAAATACTGCAACAGAGCACAAACTAAATAAAAGCGCGAATATTTTATTCGAGTCGCTGATCCTTATAATTCGTTTGGCAATGAAGGGATTTCGTACAGACATGCTAGAGCAATATTTCATTAAGATGTAGAAGAGAAAGGTGCATTAAATCTGAATCCTGAAGATTTCGCCGGTAAATAAATCTCTGAAAACAATTCAAATGATTTGTCTCTACTCTCTGAATTTTCTAAAAGATCAGGTTCAGCTACATGCATTTTTCGAATAGGTGCATACTTCATTGGAGACAAGTGATTTTGACGGTTTGACGACTTAAATCAATTTTAGTTGTTCAAAGTTACTATCTTAAGACAGTAACAATCCCTTTCAATTCAAATTCTTCCAGAGAGGTTTTGTTTTTGGTTTCGATGAGCCAAACATATACACCTGACTGAACATAAAATTCAGATCCCATATTATCTCCCCGCCATTTCTGGTCCACATCTCTGGTTTCAAAAACGATGTCTCCATACCGGTCAAACACCGTTAATCTATACGTGTCGCGATCGATATTCTGCATCACAGGTCCCCACAGATCATTCAGACCATCCCCATCCGGTGTGAAAGCATTTGGAATATACACCAGGAGTTCGGGACGAATGCTGATCTCTCTTTCATACATACCCGAACATCCCGTGGAAGTATCGGTTGCCATCAAAGTCACAGCATAATTTGCTGTGATACCATCCGGGAATTTATAGGACGGACTGCGGGCATTGGAAAAGTCGAGAGAATCGAAAGTCCAGTAATACTGCAACCCAGGAGCGCCAAAGGTCATGTTGTTAAAATAGACCGTCGGATCCTCGCTGGAAATTTTATCTGGCGAGAAAGTAAAGTAAGCCTGAGGACCTGGTTCTACAGTAATAAATGCGGTATCCTGAGCTGTACATTCGCCGTTGCTTGCAGTGACGATATATTCATAGGTTCTCGCTGAAAGCCCCGCGTAATTGAGCGTCAGCTCAGGGTTGGCAATCTTTGGATCTGAGAGCCCTGTTTCAGGCGACCAACTATAAGATAGCCCTGGAGCGGCAAAGGTTCCAATTGCAAAAGCTCCGGTATCGGCACAGACTGTCTGGTCTGTCAGGACTGGCGCATTGGGTAACTCTGAAACCTGAATAAAAGTGGATATGTTGGGTTCAGATGTACACCCATTTAGGGACCCGTCCTGTATATAGAGCAATTCGGCCACCACAGGTTCCAGAGGAGTCAAAGATTGTACATAAGTCGATGGCACGCCGTTTACGGATATGGTATCTCCATTGATGACATATACAATATCAAATGGTCCAACTCCCTGCAGGTTGAATGCGAGTTGAACTTCCTGGCCAAAACACAAAATGTTGTTGTCTGCCGTAATTTCTCCCGTAGGAAGTGGTGTTACGTTGAGCGCGGCAGCGCTCGAAATTACCTCGCCTATGCAGTTTTGGTCACTGACCTGGGATATAACATAGTCGCCGTCAATACCGCTCTGGAATGTGAAAAACGGTTGCGTGATGTTTAAAGGTTGTTGGGGTACACCATCTACTGCATATTGTACCACCCAAGGCCCGTTTCCGGTTAGGTTTACATTAAAGTTGGCAACTTCTCCTGCACAGACAGCACCTCCGCCCGTAATCTGGGCAGATGGAGATTCCAATAAAGTTACTGCAAGTGATCCGGTCGCTGTACCTATACAATTGGGGCCTTCTACAGAGACAAGTGCGTATGTACCGTCAACTTCTGCGGGTATAGTATAATTAGGAAAATTACTTGTTACCGGCGGCTGGTCAACTCCGCCTATAGAATAGACAAACGTCCAGGGAGCTTGCCCGGTAAGAGATACCAACGGACCATCGCCACTGTTTTCACAAATGTTTGGGTCACCACTGAGCACAGCAGTAGGAGGTGTGAAATTGAGCAAAGAAGCAGATCCGGTTCCCATGGCTACACAATTGTTGTCACTTACTTCACCAAGGGTATAAGTTCCCGGTTGGGTGCTGGTGATCGTATAATTGGGAGATGATGTAAATGCATTGATTGGATCTGATCCATCTACAGCATAGCTGAAATCCCAAGGTGCTTCACCTGTAAAACTGATATTAAAGTCAACAGGTTCACCGGGACATACTTGTGCTCCCCCTGTAATTGCTGCAGATGGAAGGGCGTCGAAAATCACCGGAACACCACCCGAAACATCGGTGCATGGGTGATTCAGATTGACAATTCCGAATCCATTGGCATTCCCAACCACGGCGGCTATGTAATACGTTACACCCAAAGTCATTGTGCCCTGAAAGCTGAAAATTCCGGTGTTGGACGTTTCGTAAATCGTTCCCAATTCGGTCGCACGTCCCGCGTGCATAACGTATTGAAGCAAATCATTGCCGTCCAGCACTGCATTGCTCGTCGCCGGCACCTGAATGTTTTCATTCGCGCAAGCTTCCAGCGCGCCAGAGTTGAGCGTTCCGGCATCTGATGTACAGGGACAAGTTTCAGATCCCGTTACCGTAATTGCCGGGCAAGGTCCTGTGTCGTTCACAGTAAAATTATAAGTCTGTCCTGTCGGTATGGGGGCACTGGTATAAACACCAGCAGTCAGCTGTCCGCCTGCCGGCAAAATGTTATAAGATCCAGATCCCCCGGACACATTAAAGGAGACTTGATAACTTTCCCCAATATTGTTGCAGGTTTCCTGAATATTGGTTGAGGTGACTGGCGAATTGACCGTGACCGTCACAGGACTGCCGGAAGTGGTTCCAACACAATTTGCATCCGATATACTTTGGATGGTATAAGTAGATGTTGCGGAAGGATTTACATTGATGGTGTGTCCATTGAATATTCCTGTCAGGACAACATTTCCAGGAACGCTGGAGTTAGAATATGTCACGGAAAATGGACCATTTCCCTGAAGGCTGAACGTCAGCGTTGCCGAATTACCCGAACAAATGGTGGTACTGCCAGACATAGAACCTTCGGCAGTGCAATCACATGGCGGCGAACCTCCGGTAAGGGTTAAGTCTGCACACAAACCGCCGTCGGCAATTGTAAAAGAATAACTGTTGCCGGTGGGTATCAGTACCGAAGTGAAAACGCCCCCAGCCAAAGAACCGGGATTCCCGGTAATGGTATAAGTTCCATCGCCGCCCGAAGGTGTGAAAGTAACGATATAACCTGTTTGCGCTGTATTGCAAACTGCACTTGAGGTGGCTGTGATTACGGGATCGATATTTACTGTATATACTGCCTGATCATTTGGACATGCATTTCCCGGAGAGGTATACGTATAAGCACCGCTGGATGCAGGAATTTGCGGTACGTTGTTGGACGGAGCAAAAACCCCAGGCCCTGCAGCAGGATTTAGGATATTTAAAAGATTCAACGTTCCGCCCGTTGCGCAAAGGTCTGTGGTAACATCTGGTCCGGCATTCGGCGGCGTCTCCACAGTTACCGTAATGCTTCCGGAAGCATTGCCGATACAATTTTGATCTTCCACACTTACGATTGCATACGTTGTGGTGGTCACAGGATTCACAGTAATAACATCTCCATCCACAAGACCGGTTAGAGGGGTTTGGGCCACCCCCCCGATGCTGTAAACCACCGTAAATGGACCTGAAACAACCGGATTTAAATTCAGTTCAAGATCTACTGATTCCCCCGCACAAATGCTCTGACTACCA
>JBBSDD010000235.1:0-5266 GCA_038249755.1 Flavobacteriales bacterium
AATGAACTTCAAATCCCGCAGGAGAAATATAATTTGCGCATTGGTTCTGGCAACCATGCAAACCAAACTGCCAGCATGATGGTGGAAATCGACAAGGTGATAAGCGGTGAAAATCCGGATGCCGTTCTTGTATATGGTGATACGAATTCCACACTTGCCGCTTGCCTCGTCGCTATTAAAATACATTTGCCAGTGATTCATGTAGAAGCCGGCGTGCGATCGTACAATAAGAAATTTCCCGAGGAAGTAAACCGGCTGATATGTGATCACATGTCGTCCATGCTCTTTGTTCCTTCGGATGCAGGTATGGATTCCCTGAAAAAGGAAGGTTTTAATACGGAATCAAAACCACACACAAAGTTATCTCCGGATGCGCCAATGGTATTCAGATGTGGGGATATTATGTATGACAATACACTCTACTTCAAGGATAAGCTGGGAGATGAGTCATCATTTTTTGAGAAATTTCAGCTTCCTGCAAAGGATTACATCCTTTGCACCATGCACCGGCCCAGCAATGTAGATCAGCACGAAACCCTGGAGAGCATTCTGTCGGCTTTCCAGACGGTCGTGGAAAATAAGGAAGTTTCCATCATTCTGCCATTGCATCCACGCACCAAAGAAATAATTGAAAAGGATGATGACCTTAAGGAACTTATCCGTCACGACAAAATTTTTGTAATTCCGGCAGTCTCCTTTCTGGAAATGATCCTGCTGGAAAAGCATGCATCCCTGGTGATCACCGATTCGGGCGGGGTTCAAAAAGAAGCATATTTCATGAAAAAACCTTGCCTGATCATGCTCGAAGAGACACCGTGGACGGAGCTTGTGGAAACGGGTAATGCAATTTTGGTGGGTTCAGATTTTAACAAAATTGTGAACGGCACCCGGTATTTCCTGGAAAACACCGCGATACTCAAGTATCCGGAATTGTATGGTGATGGAAAATCTGCAGAATTCATTTGCAAAAAATTAATCACGCATTTAAACTAAAATAATATGTTGCTTTCGGGTATAAAACGTGTATTGATACTTGCCCCGCATCCGGACGATGCAGAATTTGGCCTCGGTGGTACCATTCAGAAAATGAATGAACAGGACATCGAAATTCATGTGGCTATATTCAGCCTTTGCGAAAAATCAACACCCGCAGGATTTGAAGTTGGTGTGATAGAGCAGGAAATGTATGCATCCATGAAATTCCTGAAAATCCCAATGGAACAAATTCATGTCTTAAATTTTGAAGTTCGGATTTTCCCGGCTCTTCGTCAGGAAATCCTGGAATCGCTTATCGTTTTGAAAGGTAAATTAAAGCCCGATTTGGTTTTTGTGCCCTCATCAAGCGACCTGCATCAGGATCACCAAACGATACATCAGGAGGGCGTAAGAGCATTCAAACATTGCAATCTGCTCGGCTACGAAATGCCCTGGAACAATATTGGATTTACATCTTTCGTATATTTCGTCCTGACTGAAGCCCATATTGAGAAGAAAATTGAGGCCATAAAGCTGTATAAATCACAAGGCAAGCGGAAGTATAGTTCTCCGGAATTTATCAGATCATTGGCCACAATACGCGGTGGACAGATTCACCACGACTTTGCAGAATCATTTGAACTTATCCGATTTATCCAACCCTGATTCAAAATTATGATCCCGATCAAAGAGATAGTCCAATGGTATGAAAGCAGGGGAAATGTGATACTGGGTGAGCCAGACGCTACAATAACCATCCATGCACCCCGGGCCATCGCTGAAGCCAAAAATATACATATCACTTTCGCTACAGCGAAAATAAAAACGCGGGTTGTAACGCTTATCAACACAACCGAAAGCAAACTGATCTTGGTAGACAAGCAATTGATAACAGAACTCGAATTCAAGGATCCCCCTGCCGGAAAAACAATTGTAATAAGTGACAATCCCAAGGCTGATATCATCGCTTTTTGCAAGCATTTCCTTGATTTTCAAAAGGAATTGAAAGTATCAAAAATTCATCCATCGGCAGCAATCGGAGAAAATGTCGTAATGGGAAAAAACGTAACAATTGGCGCTTTCGTGGAAATTGCTGCCGGCTGTACGATAGGTGATTGCGCAGACATCGGTTCTGGAACGGTCATTAAAAATGCAGACATCGGAAGCCACGTGGAGATCGGCTCAAATACGGTCATTGGTGGCACAGGCTTTGGTTATGCCAAAATGGAAAATTCTGAGGCTTACGCGCAATTCCCACATTATGGCCGCGTACTTATTCATAACCGTGTAGCCATCGGCAGCAATACCTGCATTGACCGTGGCTCCCTGTCCGACACAGTGATCGAAGAAGGCGTTAAAATCGACAACCTTGTGCATATCGCGCACAACGTGCGCATCGGAAAGAACAGCCTGGTGATAGCCTGCTCGATGATTGCAGGTAGCACTGTAATTGGCGAAAATTGCTGGATAGCTCCCGCTAGCACCATCCGAAATGCCATCACTGTTGGAAAGAATGCCACAATAGGGCTGGCAGCCACCGTGACCAAAGATGTGGAAGAAGGGCGAACTGTAATGGGCAGTCCCGCCGTATCAATCGACGAATTCCTATTGCTCAGAAAAATTCAGAAAAAAGACATGGAAGATCTAAAGGCAAAAGGGTAAAAAAAGTGTTTGACAATATTGCGCCGTTCCAATTATTGAAAATTACTTCTCATTCCTACCTAAAAGCGCCTAATTCATCCCTAACGATGCGTATTCTTCTGCGTTCAGCTGGATATGGATTAATACTCCAAATCTTCCTCGTTCCTCTTGAAATGAAGATAAATCGACAAAACCAGCACCAACACCAATACCAGTCCTGATGCCGTACTCACCGTAGCCGCCGTGGCAAAAGTCTCCGGCTCAAATTTAAATTCAATTACATGATCCCCTGCCGGAACGATCATTCCACGAAGCAAATAATTCACCCTGAAATATGGCGCTTCCGCTCCATCCAGATAAGCCTTCCAACCCGCATCGTAATATATTTCTGAAAATATGGTGGCCTGCGGCACATCAGATTCATAGATGTATTTGATGTAATTGGGCAGGTGGGTTTCCACCGCGATGGCCGCATTGGAGGAATCGGGTGATACAAAACCACCAATCTGATCGGAAAAACGCTGATCGACTACCGCTTCGTATCGCGTGCTGATCTCACCGAGTTTGGTGATCTCATCGTCCGCATTTTCAGCCATGATCAAATCTTCCACAAACCAGGCGCTGCCATACGCCGCATTGTTAACGATGGGAGCCACCTCTTCGTTGTAGATAATATACTTGGTATTGAGCATGTTAAGAATCTCGCTGCCCTGCAACCGCGCTCCGATGGCCTCACGGGTGGGCGAATTTTGCATCACACCAATCAGACCCTGCATATCGCGCTGAATGTGAAATTCGATGAGCTCCTGATACCTCTTCAACTTGGCACCGTGATAACCCCCGATAGACTTGTGAAAATAAGGCACACGTCCGTCATTGAATGGATTGGCCAATCCGAGTACCCGGTAATCTGTGTTAAACCGAAGCGCAGCAAAACGAACGTCGTTCACCTCATCTTCAGAAGCGCGTAAACCTTTACGGTCTTTTACAGAAAGCCTAAAATCGTTTACAGCAGCGTCTACCGCATCCTGCACCCGTGGGTTTCGCCCTGTTTCTGTGCCGAGGATGAACTGATCGGCAGGGGTTATTTTAAACGCGGTCATCGCTTCGTTCTCCGGCTGCCAGTGCACATACCGCCCGCGAACCTTTTCGTTGGAGAGAAAGCGTTTGGCGACAGGCCACATGTCGGCAATCACCAAAACAGCCAAAATCACAATAAATACCGGTTTGGTTATTTTCGCTTTCGCAAAAAACCATAAAAGTCCGATTCCCAGAACAATAAAGAGCAGTGATCGAAACACATCTGCCCGAAACACGTCGATTCGCGCCGACTTCAGGGATTCGGCGTATAGCAGAAAATCATTGGCCTTTTCACCTTGTAAGCCAGCCTGGAATTGCAAAGATTCCTGGGCAGTGAAAAAACTGAAGAAAGTGTCCGGTATAGCCAGAAACAGGACTAAAAGTCCTGCGAGACCGCCTGCTACCGCAAAAAATTTCTTTTGGTTGGCAGTGATTATTTCCGGGGTGTCATACAGCCTTTTCAGGAAAAGAAAGCCCAACAACGGTACCACCAATTCAGTAATCGAGAGAATGATGGTGATGGCGCGGAATTTATCGTAACCGGGAATATAATCGAGAAAAAAATCGGTGAGTCCCATCAGGTTTTTCCCCCAACCAAGCGCCAGGGTGAGCACAGCCGTGGCAATGAAAGCCCATTTCATAGGACCTGGCACATAAAAAGCACCAAGTAAAAACAAAAGGAAAACCAGTGCTCCCATATACACATTGCCCGAAGTACTCGGCTGATCAGCCCAATAGGAGTTGGGGAAAATATTCGTGGCCTGATATCCCTGTGCGATTTCATTGTAAAACTGTGGATCTTCGCGCTGCGTATTTTCATCAATCAGAGCACCCGATCCCCCACCCTTGGCGTTGGGAATCAGAAAAGAAAAACTCTCCCCAAAGCCATAACTGTAAAAGGTGACATAATCTCTGTCGAGACCGCCCGTAGCAATGGCTTCATTTGATTCCCCGCCGGCGGTGATGGTCAATTCAGTGGCGCCCCGTGTGGTGTACTTTCCGTACTCATACGTATTCCAAAGGTTGTTCACATTACAAAGCAAAGCCAGGATACCCGCGAGCGCCAGGACTCCACTCGCTTTCGCGAAAAGCGGAACCTGACCTGCCCTTACCGCTTCCACCAGTTTTGCGACAGCAAATAATACGACCAGGAATCCGAAATAATAGGTGATTTGAAGGTGATTGGCCGAGAGTTGCAGTGCAAGGAAAAGTGCCGTGACCGCACCGCCAAACAACAACTTGCCCCGGTAAGCCCAGACCATTCCCGCCAAAGCCGGAGCCATATAGGAGATGGCGTGTGCCTTGGAATTGTGCCCAACTTCCAGAATCACGATGAAATAAGTGGATAAAGCAAAAGCAACAGCACCGACGGCTGCCAAAGCCGGCTTTACCCGAAAGGCAATAAGCAACAAGTAAAACCCAAAGAGATAGAGAAAAAAATAATTGGCAGGACGGGGCAATCCCAGCGAAACAGCCCCATCGAGCATTCTGATAATGTTGTTGGGGTAAAGCGTTGTTATCTGGTAAGCCGGCATTCCGCTGAACATGGAATTGGTCCAGAGCGGCTCTA
>JBBSDD010000236.1:0-5239 GCA_038249755.1 Flavobacteriales bacterium
CCATTTGAACTCGATCTTATTAATTCCTTCACCCCATTGCCAGTGACGTCAGCCAGGAGTAAATATGAACTGCTGCCCCCTCCAGGGATTTGTTGAAATACGGAAAACTGGCCTGTACCATCATTGATAAGAATGTACATCGGCGCCGGGCCTGAGAAAGACAATCGACCCATGACAAGGTCAATGTGACCATCTTCGTTGAGATCTTCAGCCAGTAAGTGTTTCGGAGATCCGATAGAGGTGGGTACACCATTTTGCAATGGATTGATGGCCACTGGTTCGCCAAAATTTCCGTCGCCAAGGTTTGGCAACCAGGAAAGCTGGGTGCCGGCAATGTCATAACCGAGAATGTCGTTCATTCCGTCACCATCCACATCGCTCACTGCAAAAGGACGAAATGCGGATCGGATCGTGGTGGTAGGCTCAAAGGCAATATTGCCCGGTGTGCTGTTGTTTTCAACCCATCGCAACTCAACAGGACTGTTAAAATCATTGATGCGCCAATTGTACAATACATCTTCCCTCCCATTTCCGGACAGGTCGCCGAGTACCAAATGCGTCACATCTCTCTGATAAATCTGATACGATGTGGCCAGGTGAAATTCCCACTCACCGGTGTAGTCGACATTTCTCAGAATCTGAACCATACTGGAATAGTACTCCCCGTCAAAGCCAAACCCGGATGTGCGTACGATATCCATGATCCCATCTCCATCCATGTCTGCATGGGTGAGTTGGTTGGTTTCTCCCTCAAATACCGGATTTCCATTTGCGGTGGGCACGATCAGGTTCACATCCTGCACATCTCCATTGCCATCGTTTACATGCAAATAGGAATGCAATTCTTCTGCATAAAGACTATTAGTGACAATATCGGCATATCCGTTACCGGTAAAATCAGCAGCGGTGATATCTTGCGCACCTAAATCTGAAGGAGAGGTGAATTCATAAACTGAAAACTCACCATTTGCTTGAGAATAGCTCACATTGAATAACTCTGTGAGCACATCATCTATACCATCACCATTAAAATCACCGGTGGTGATAGGGTCGTAAAAAATCGGAATGGGCCAGGGCTCATTGGTTGGAACATAAAAATAAAGTTCAAGAAACTGGGCGCTGGCAGAAAGCGGAAAAGCGAGCGTGATACAGGCCAAAAGTCTGGTTAATTTCATGATTGGTAGAATTGGTGGACCATGAAAGTAAACAATCTCCGCGTGCTGACCTAATTCTTTCCCCATAAATTCAAACTTATTTGCGGGACTTTATACCACTCACAATGATAGAATGAAGACAAAACGTGCGTTGTCAAAAGGGACAGCTTAAGCGCGTTGTTCTCCAAAAAGCTTTTAGTCAATTTAAAAAAAAATCATTTTCGCTTCTCCCAAATTCCTTTCTCCAAACTGTACCAGTTGCAGCGCGTCGCGTGGTAATCGAATTCTTCAACGAATCCCAGACCGAGTTTTTTTAACCCAACTTGGCTATTATGATTTTGTGCCCCTGTGTTTGCGGTGGTTTCAAAAATCAGTGGTACACTACATATTTTTTCACTGCGGTTTGCGTTTGGGTGCAATTGGTAGCGGTATATATTTCCTGTACTTCTTTTATGGGCTTGCTTGGTTTTCTCAGGTGTATTTCTTTTTTGTCAGTGGGCAGCTCTAAAGTTTGAATGGTTTGGGTGTTCATTATTCTTACCACATTTGTCCAGTCGTGGTGTATGCCTTTGTCTTTGAGCATGTGCCTTATGGTGTTTACAAGTTGATAAGCCAGTATGGTTTGATAAATATGGGCTTCTACGCGGGTGTCATTTTGATGGTGTACCGGTCTGATGTTGAGATCCGATTTGAGGCATCTGAATGTGGCTTCCACATCTCTTATGGTGTTGTAAATATGCCATAGTTCTTTTTCGTTTGGGTGCTCTATGTTGGTGCGGATAAAGTACACGCCTTTTGTTTTATCATCACTGGTCTTACTCTTTTTAACGCTCCAGGCAAGGGCGGTGGCAAAACCATTTTCCTCCGTCAGATCAATGGTGTATTTCGAAGACGCGTGCTTGTTCTTCTCTTTGGATCTGCCAATGCGCTCCCATACTTTATTTACTTTTTTTGTGCCCCCTTTTGTGTGCAGTGCGTTTTCTATATGCTCGGGTTCTTCTTCAAAACGCTTTTTTAGTTTTTCGTCCATTGATGTTTCTTTGGCCTGCTTGGCTTCGCTTTGCACGTACATCCAGGTATCGGTATGTTCTTTTGGCTTAAAAATACGCAGCTCAACCCTGTTTTTGTCCCTGTCAGTAAGCTGGGTTATGGTAGGCTTTTGCGGATCAGTGGGATACTCTTTTAACCTTTTTCGCGACACGCATGCATATTTGTAGCCTTTGGCTGTTATGCTTCCCAGATTTTCGTCAGTGGCTCTTCCGGCATCTATCACAATTGTTTGTTTGACACCTGCCGGGCTGTGGTTTTCCAGATCTTCGATCATATCACTTAGGGTGGCCGTATCGGCCTTGTTGCCTTCATATATGCGCGAGTGGCGTATGAAGCCTTCCGCGTTGATTACCCCGGTAAAGACCACCAGTGGGCAATCGTTGCGCTTCTCTTTACTCCTGCCGTATTTGGCCAGGTCGCTACCCACTTTGCGCCCTTCAAAATAGGTGTTGCTAATGTCAAAAATTACCAGCTTGTCTTCTAAATCAAACAGGGTACTGATGCGCTTATACAAAAAGGCATCTATCTTTTCTTTGTGGGCAAAAAGCGTGTCGGTTAATGCGTAGAGTTGCTTATGGGTGATGACTTGCTCTATGCCAAAACACTCCTGCAAGCCACTATTGGTCTGTAGTATCTGTGCTGTTTTATGCTCTGAACTTGAAAAAATAGCTCTGGCTGCGATGCTCAGAAGGGCTTTGTTGCTTTGCTTCTCAGTGATACCAAGGCCTGAGAAACAATCGCGCAATTGTAATTTACCAAGCACTTGCTTGCATAAATGCTCGACGCCGAAGGATTTTACATCGCTTACTTCCAGACTTTTGATGTCAATATTGTGGTATTCGGCCTTGGCTGGTGCCGGGGGTATGGAAGGCTCGTTTTCAGAAGGGGTGTCGCCGTATTTTATCAGGTATTTTTCATAGAATGCATCAGCGAGTTCGATCAGCGCTGATTGCGCACTGCTGCCTGGCACTTCATTGCTGAACAGTTCAGCATTGCCATGAATTTTGGACTTAAGCAACTCAAGAACAATGGAGCGGTTGGTTATATCTTCGAGCAAAGGGTCGGAGCCAAAACAAATAATATTATCCTGACTTGCCTGAGATTCAAAAAGCTTGGTTTCCATCTGCTACTATTTCTAACTTCGAATAGTGTTCGTGCGTCTTTTCCAACTAATTTAGCACACGCTCATGATCAATGACCTTCATCAAATCTGGATGAAATAATCCGAAGCGGAAAACAGGAATTTTTTCGCAGGCTGAAGTTATCGGCAACCCTAAGAGTGGCCTGGCTAGTATTGAACCAATGACCAACAAGACAAATTTTGAAATACATTACACGCACCATTTGGATTTTGTCATTGGTAAGTTTGTTTACCGACACTGCCAGCGAAATGCTGTATCCAATTATGCCGATGTACTTAAAGTCAATTGGTTTTTCAATAGTGCTTATTGGGATTCTTGAAGGCGTTGCAGAAGCAACAGCAGGTTTAAGTAAGGGTTATTTTGGCAAACTTTCGGACACTTCGGGCAAAAGAGTTCCTTTTGTTCAAATTGGTTATGCTTTTAGCGCAATTTCGAAACCAATGATGGCAGTATTCATTTATCCACTCTGGATTTTCTTTGCCCGAACAATTGACCGCTTCGGAAAAGGAATTAGAACAGGTGCCAGAGATGCCATTCTTTCAGACGAAGCAACGGCGGATACAAAAGGTAAAGTATTTGGATTTCATCGTTCTATGGACACCTTGGGTGCTGTAATTGGACCTTCTCTGGCGCTGGTTTATTTGTACTATTTCCCGGAAGACTACCAAACACTCTTTTTTATTGCTTTTATTCCAGGGTTGTTGGCAATTTTGTCTTCATTTTTATTGAAAGATAAAAAGACGAACCACACCAAACATATTGTATCACCTCCATTTTTCTCATTTCTGAACTATTGGAGCGTCAGTCCTAAGGAATACAGAAAATTAGTGATCGGACTTCTTGCTTTTACACTCTTCAATAGTTCGGACGTTTTCCTTTTACTAAAAGCAAAACAGTCGGGACTTGACGATACTATGGTAATTGGAATTTATATTTTTTACAATCTTATATACGCCTTATTTGCATTTCCTATTGGAATAATTGCTGACAAAGTAGGCCTGAAAACCATTTTTGTTTTTGGACTAGTCTTATTTTCAGTTGTGTATTTTGGAATGTCGGCCAATACCAATCTCTATCTATTTTTCGCACTGTTTTTTCTTTATGGTGTATATGCTTCTGCAACAGAAGGCATTTCAAAAGCGTGGATTTCAAATATCTCAGAAAAAAAAGACACGGCGACTGCAATCGGAACATTTTCTGGACTTCAAAGCATTTGTACGATGTTTGCCAGTTCGTTGGCAGGTCTCATTTGGTTTAAATTCGGTGCGTCCGCGACTTTCTTACTAACGGCAATTGGTACTGTATTTGTAATTCTGTACATATTGACAATTCCTAAAACAGCAACTGCAGGAAATGAGACAATCTAATTTGGTATTATAAAGAATGAATCAGGTTACAATTAAGCCTGTTTTCGGCTGGAAGGGCCAAGAATAAAACCACTTTTGCACGGAACCGGTCGTAATCAGAACGAAACTTTATGGCTATGGTAAAATTCCTGATTTTTTCCACAGTATATAAATGTGGTTTTGGCTTTTTAGTTTGAAGGGTTGAACCCAAATGGAAAAATATGGATGAAGACGAAAGGAGTTCGTTACGTGGTTTGACCAACATCTTAATGTAAATAGGTAAGTTGCCTGTCTTTCAAAACTGTTTAAACGATTTTCGGGAAATCGCATAGCTTTATAGCGGCAACATAGGTATGTTTTGAAAACCACTCTTTCTAAAACAAATACACCGAAAAAAATAAAAGATATGAAACCATCAACCACTGTTTTAGTGCTCTTGCTCATAGCAGGCACAACGACCATGGCTCAAGTAACGCCATCAAAAAATCTCATTAATAATGCTCAATTCAAATACCCGGCAGCAAAGAAAGAAGCCTTTGACACCACG
>JBBSDD010000237.1:0-5229 GCA_038249755.1 Flavobacteriales bacterium
ATGAGACCGTAGGAAATCTGATCCAATCCCGCGCCCCCGTATTCTTCCGGTATGTACGGCCCGAAAGCACCAATCTCTGCCATTCCCGGTATGACATGCCGCGGAAAAGTAGCTTTTTCATAATATTCTTCAATGATCGGAGACATCTCCTTCTTCACCCAGGCCCGCGCACTATCGCGCACAAGCTTGTGCTCATCACTGAGCAATTCGTCCATCAAGTAATAATCGTGACCCTGATATTGATCTGTTCGCATGAAGTTATTTTTTCGGATGCAAAGTTACGAATAAGGAAGGCAGATAGTCAATCCTTTTTACGAGTTTTGTGCGGTGATTCGTCTGCTTCAGGTTATTCCGGATTTATCTATGGAACCAATTCCCCGGCCTTCGCCAAACTTGTTTGAGTATTGGATGTTGCCGATATTTTTGGTCATTCTGTGCATTCTCGCATATGTGCGGGTAGCATACGGCAAGCGGTTGAACCGATTGTACAGCAGTGTTATCCGGATTCAGATTCTTAGGCAGGTTATGCGCGAAGAGTTGGTCTTTACGCATCGCGCATCCCTGTTGCTCTTTGTCAATTTTGTTTTGGTGGTCTCTTTGTTGGTTTACGCGGTGATGGCCTATTGGCAATGGGATTTTATCGAGGTTCAGGGCTTGAAGCGATATGTCTTTATTTCGCTTGCCATTGCGTCAACCTATATTTTGAAACTCTTCGTTGCCAGTGTATTGCGGTTAATTTTTCGCGATCCCGGTATTATCAGGGAGTATTTATATGTGGCATTTCTGGTTAATAAAGCTGCAGGAATTCTCTTGTTTCCCTTGGTCGTTGGCCTTATTTACTTCAATATAGGGGGGGTAGATAACCTTATTTTTGGGGTAATGGTATTGCTGTCAATTCTTTTACTCTACCGTACCATCCAGGGTTTGGTTTTGTGTTCAGGATACACTATATCCTGGGTATATATAATTTTGTACCTTTGCACCCTCGAAATCATGCCTTTTCTAATCGCAATGAAAATCTTGAACAGAGAGATCGTGTAAAACAGCAAAAACAGTTGACCCATATGACTGATAAAGTCAAATCAATTCTGATCTCACAACCCGAGCCCACCTCTGAAAAATCGCCTTATTTTGATTTGGCAGAGAAGTATAAAGTAAAAATTGATTTCCGCCCTTTCATTCACGTAGAAGGGGTCCCGGCCAAGGAATTTCGCCAGGAGAGAGTCAATATTCCAGAACATACTGCTGTAATTCTCACCAGCAGAAATGCGGTGGATCATTTTTACAGGATGTGTGAGGAAACGCGGTTTATTGTTCCTGAAACTTTGAAATACTTCTGTCTTTCTGAAGCTGTGGCTTATTATCTTCAAAAATATGTCGTCTACAGGAAGCGCAAAATTTTTCATGGGAAGCAGAGTTTTGAAGATTTGATGGAAATCATCAAAAAACATAAGAATGAAAAGTTTCTTCTTCCTTGTTCAGACATTCACAAACAAAGCATCACAGATTTGCTCGACAAGTTCAACATCAAATATTCGAAGAGCATTTTTTATCGTACCGTTTGCAGCGATCTGTCTGATTTGGCTGATGTGAATTACGATATGCTCGTATTTTTCAGTCCTTCTGGAATCGAATCACTTTTCAAAAACTTTCCGGATTTTAAGCAGAATGGCACCCGCATTGCCGCATTTGGCAGTACCACCGCCGACGCAGTTCTGAAAGCTGGTCTTCAACTCAACGTGCATGCACCTGCGCCCGGCGTGCCATCCATGTCGATGGCCATCGAGCAGTACATCAAAAAAATTAAATAGCTCAGGTTATTATTCGAAAGAGGCAGCCATCGGCTGCCTCTTTCGTAAAATTGAATCATGCCTCTCCGGTTTCCCAAACGCGAGCGCCTTTGCTCAAAAAAGGACATTGACCTGCTTTTTGCCGAAGGTAGGAACGTTCGGTCTGGTTCCGTTTCACTCAAATGGATCGTTCGGGATACTTTCAGTTCAGAAAGTCAGCGGCAAGTCCTGATCATAGTGCCTAAGCGCAATGTTCGAAAAGCAGTTGATCGCAACCGAATAAAGAGACAGATAAGAGAAATATACCGCACCAACAGGATTTTGTGGGATGCATACCACGCCATTTCCAATAAAACACTGCTCCTTGGAGTTATATATCTTGGTGGTGCTGACTCCATATTTGAACAGGTCCTTCAGAATTATCTGGAGGCTCACAAAAATTTTTTGAAACATTCATTAAATCAGTAGGTTAATAACAATGAACGGTGTGTAAATTATCCTATCGGACATTGTGACGGAATAGGGCATGAAGGTTGTAATTTTAGCGTCAACGAATTTTAATATAATGATCATGCGGTATAAAAAAATAATGGTGATTGGCGGATTGCTTATCACTTCTGCCATCGGGATCTTTGCGCTTACCCCCAAAGATAACTTCTTTGAAATTTCAAAAAACCTGGAGATTTTTGCTACCCTCTACCGGGAATTGAATATATTTTATGTGGATGATACCCAGCCAGGTGAGTTGATCAAGACAGGCATTGATGCCATGTTGGAGTCGCTCGATCCATACACCACGTATATTACTGAAAGCGAAATTGAAGATTTCCGGTTTATGACCACTGGACAATATGGAGGCATCGGAAGTCTTATTCGAGAGGTGGATGGAAATATTTATATCGCGGAGCCTTACGAAGGTTTTCCAGCGCAAATGTCCGGATTAAAAGCCGGCGATAAAATCCTGATGATCGATGGCAATAAACTCAATGGTAAAACCCAGGAAGACATCAGCAAACTCCTAAAAGGTCAATCGGGAAGTAAGCTCATTGTGACTTTTGAACGATTTGGTGAAATAAATGAGGTTCCTTTAACGCGTCAGGAAATCAAAATTCCGGACGTGCCTTATTATGGTATGCTCGACAACGAGGTAGGATATTTGAGGCTTACGAGTTTTACGCAGACCGCGAGCAAAGAGGTGAGAGAGGCATTTGTCAAGTTGCGGGATGAACACGGGATGAAAAAACTGGTATTCGATCTTCGCGGCAATGGTGGAGGGCTGCTGCACGAAGCAGTAAACATCACAAACTTTTTTGTCCCCAAAGGACAGGAAGTAGTTAGTACCAAAGGAAAAATTGCGGAGTGGGATAAAACACATTTGGCCCTGAATGAACCATTGGATATGGAAATACCCCTTGTAATTCTTGTCGATCAGGGAAGTGCCTCAGCTTCTGAAATTGTTGCTGGAGCTATTCAGGATCTCGACAGGGGCGTGGTGATCGGCAACCGCACTTTTGGAAAAGGGCTTGTGCAACAGACGCGGGATCTTCAATACAACAGCAAGTTGAAATTAACGATTGCCAAATACTACATTCCAAGTGGTCGGTGCATCCAAAAATTGGACTACGCCCACAAGACAGGTGAAGGCAGCGTGGAGGAATTCCCTGATTCACTGCTGAAATCATTTACCACCAAAAATGGCAGGACGGTCATTGATGGGCGTGGTATCGAACCGGATCTGATTATGGAGGAACGTGAATTTCCCCACGTACTCGGATCTTTGCTCAATGAAAACCTGTTTTTCAAATACGCGACGTTGTATTCTTCCGAACATCCTGAGATTGTCCCTGCCAGCAAATTTAAGCTTACAGATGTGGAGTATCAGGAATTTGTGGCTTATCTGGACGACAAAAACTACCTATATACGACCGACACGGAAGAAAGTCTGGAGGAATTGGTCGAAACCGCGACCCGTGAAAAGTATTATGAACTGGCCGATGCCGAGTTTAAAGCTTTGATTGATAAACTAAGCGTTAAAAAGAATTCTGACTTGTTTCTTTTCAGGGAAGACATTCAACAAATTCTTGAAAATGAAATCGTGTCGCGGTATTATTTTCAACGCGGTCGTATTGAATCTTCTCTGTTTTCTGATGATGCTGTGGCAAAAGCCCTGGAAGTTCTCAATAACAATGGACAATACGCATCCATTCTAAAACCATAATATCCGCATTTTAGTAGTCAATTCGATCAGTGCAGCAGCATACCAATCGTTATACCCATTTTTACACCGCGCTGCTGTGTCTTATCGCAGTCGGAATGCCCAATCTGAATATCCTGATGAGTATCGGGAGTATTCTCTTGTTTGTATTGTGGTTAATATATCCCGGACCAGTCAAGGGATGGAATTCGCTGAGAAAGAATAAAGGAGCCCTCATTCTGATCGGCCTTTACCTGATTCATATTGTCTGGCTCTGGAATACCGATGACTACTTTTATGCATGGAAGGATCTCCGCATCAAGCTCCCCATTCTGATATTCGGTTTGGTCCTGGGCAGTGTCACGCTTTCGCGAAAACAAATGAAATTCACTTTTCTGGCGCTTGCAACAGGGGTGTGGATTGCGTCTTTTACAGGTTATTACCTGTATTTTACTTCCGTAAATCCCGACCTCGATTACAGATCGCTCGTTCCGGGAATCTCTCATATCAGACTCAGCTTGATGATGGTGATGGTGGTCGCCACCGTCATTTATTACTGGCGGGAGATAGAAATCAGTTGGCGGATAGCAGCAGGGGTAACGGTGGCAAACATTCTCGTTTTTTTCAATTTGATTCAATCGGCAACCGGAATTATTATTCTTCTGACATTGTTCGTTTGTATCTCCCTCATTTTTGCCCGAAGGCAATACGGAAGTCGCGCTCTGGGATGGACAGCATGTGTTTTTGCTTTATTGATTTTCTTTTTTGGCGTCAGTTCTTATTATTATTATCAAAAGCAATTTACGTCAGACGAGATTCTGACTGACTTACCAGCAACCACAGCCTTGGGCAATACATACAGCCACTACACCGAAGCCGGTTATGTAGAAAATGGCACGTATGTTTTTAACAATATCTGCGAGGGTGAACTCATGGCAGCCTGGAATGAAAGAAGCGATCTGAAGGTATCATATGATCCGAAGCTTGATGAACCTGTGATTGGGGCATTGATTCGATACCTTTCCTCCAAACATCTGACAAAGGACCGACAGGGTGTAATGGCACTTAGCGCGGCTGATGTTGAATGGATTGAGGCTGGTTATCCAAGTGTGCTTTATGTAGAAAAATCGGGTCTTGCCCTGCGATATCATACCATGATGTTTGGGATACATCAGTATGCCATCAGTGGGAATGCCAGCGGCATTTCATTCCTTCAGCGCATGGTTTACTGGCAGGCGGCCATGG
>JBBSDD010000238.1:0-5226 GCA_038249755.1 Flavobacteriales bacterium
TCCTCCAGGTCCGATGATGGCGCCGATCATATCTTTCGGTACGATAAACGAAATGATACGTGGAGCGTGTGGTTTGTAATCGGGGCGTGGTTTTTCAATGGTTTTCAACATTTCTTTCAAAATGTGAGACCGTCCTTCTTTGGCTTGATAAAGTGCATTTTTGAGTATTTCAAAACTTAATCCTTCCACTTTAATGTCCATTTGACAGGCGGTGATACCTTTTGATGTACCAGTAACCTTGAAATCCATATCTCCGAGGTGATCTTCATCACCCAAAATATCAGACAATACGGCGTATTTTCCTGTTTTCAAATCGGTGATAAGACCCATGGCGATACCAGAAACCGGCGCTTTAATTTGCACACCCCCATCCATCAGGGCCAGTGTTCCTGCACAAACGGTCGCCATCGACGACGAACCATTTGATTCGAGGATATCACTCACCAATCGAATGGTGTAAGGATTTTCTGGAGATTTTGGCAATACGGGTTTCAATGCACGCAATGCGAGATTTCCGTGGCCAATCTCACGGCGTGAAGTTCCGCGCAATGGGTATGCTTCGCCGGTTGAGAAAGGTGGGAAATTGTAATGGAGCGTAAAAGTCTCAGAACCTTTGCGTAAAGCTCCGTCAATCGTCTGCTCGTCCATTTTCGATCCCAGTGTCAATGTGGTCAAAGACTGGGTTTCACCCCGGGTGAAAATGGATGAACCATGTGTGCCGGGCAGGTAATCGATTTCTGACCAGATCGGTCTGATTTCGTTGGATTTTCTACCATCCAAACGGACATTTTCGTCCAATACCAATGCCCTGATGGCATCCTTCTGCACATCGTGGTAATATTTTTTGATCAACCAAGATTTCGCTGCGAGGTCCTCTTCAGAAAACTGGCTTTCAAATTCCACGCGCAATTCCTTAAAGGCTGTGCCACGGGCTTCTTTTGATCCGGATTCTTTTGCGATGTCATAACACTTTTGGTAACAAGCGTTGTGAACCTTGCTTTTCAATTCCTCATCACTTTCTTCGTGATTGTATTCGCGCTTGGGTTGCGATTTGGCGACTTTTGAAGCCAATTCTTCCAGTCCAGCTATTTGCTTTTTGATGGCCTCATGGGCAAATTCAATGGCTTCCACCATTTCATCTTCACTTACTTCCTGCATTTCGCCTTCCACCATGACGATGCTTTTTGCAGTACCAGCAATCACCATATCCATGTCGGCTCCTTCCATTTCTTCAAAGGTCGGGTTGACAATGAACTTTCCGTCTTTTCGACCCACCCGCACTTCAGATACCGGTCCGTTAAAAGGAATATCGGATACCGCCAGCGCAGCAGATGCAGCGATACAAGCGAGGGCATCTGGAATATTTTTTAAATCGGAAGACATCAATGCGAGCATCACTTGTACTTCCGCGTGAAAATCATCTGGAAATAAAGGACGCAATGCACGGTCAACCAAACGCATGGTAAGAATTTCGTCTGTGCTTGGACGGGCTTCACGTTTAAAGAAACCACCTGGAAAACGTCCGGCAGACGCGTATTTTTCTCGGTAATCTACAGTCAGCGGTAGGAAATCAACGCCTTCCTTGGCTGACTTTGAAGCCACAACTGTGGCCAGCATCATGGTGTCACCCATGCGAACCATAACGGCGCCATCCGCCTGTTTGGCAAGTTTGCCTGTTTCAATGGTAATGACTTTACCTTCTCCGAGGTCAATAGTTTGTGTGATCAATTCGTAATTCATCTTTTCGTTGTGTTGTGTGTGTATATGTGTATGTTCTGTAAACTTTCAAAATGAAAAAGGGCAACGGTATACACCAGTTGCCCCATTTCGTACGTTATCGGCTACAGCACCAATTATTTTCGGATACCAAGTTCCTTGATAATTGAGCGGTAACGATCAATGTGTTTGTGCTTCAGGTAATCGAGCAACCGACGTCGTTTTCCTACAAGGGCAACCAATGATCGCTCTGTGTTAAAGTCATGACGATTCTTCTTCAAGTGTTCAGTAAGGTGATTGATTCTGTGGGTAAAGAGGCCAATCTGACCTTCAGCTGAACCGGTATCTTTCTCAGATTTACCGTGTTTTTTAAAAATTTCTGCTTTTACTTCTGGGGTTAGATACATGTCAAAATTATTGTAAATGTTTGTGATGCGATCTAAAAATCGAGTGCAAATATAGGTTTATTTCTTTAAAGTTTTGATGTCTACATAAAAGAAGTCCAAGGTGGCTGATACTTTCTCTTTGAGCTTGTGCCGGTGCACAATAAAGTCAAGAAATCCGTGCTCCAGAACGAATTCACTGGTTTGAAATCCTTCCGGCAAATCTTTTCCGATCGTTTCTTTGACCACCCGCGGGCCAGCAAAACCGATCAAAGCTCCCGGCTCGGCAATATTGACATCGCCCAGCATGGCGAAACTGGCTGTAACACCTCCCGTGGTGGGATCGGTAAGCAGGGAGATATATGGCAGTCGGGCTTCCGCCAAAAGGGTTAGTTTCGCTGCTGTTTTGGCCATTTGCATCAGCGAAAATCCGGCCTCCATCATCCGGGCTCCTCCAGATTTTGAGATGATCATAAAGGGGGTTCTCCTTTTAATCGCCACATCAATGGATTTACTGATCTTCTCTCCGACTACAGAGCCCATGGATCCGCCGATGAATTGAAAATCCATGGCTGCGATCACCACAGGGCGACCTTTTATACTTCCGTAACCCGTGCGGATGGCATCCGACAATCCTGTTTTTTTCTGGCTTGCCTTTACGCGTTCGAGATATTTTTTGGTGTCCTCAAATTTCAGCGGATCCGCTGAACTCATTGACCTGTTGAATTCGGTAAATTTCTCATCGTCAAAGAGAATAGAGAAATAATCGAGACTCGTGATGCGTTCGTGGTAATTGCAGGCCGAACAAACCCACAAGATTTGGGCATGTTCTTCAGAGCTTACTACGTGGTTGCAATTCGGACATTTATACCACAAACCTTCCGGCGTTTCCTTCTTGTCTTTGGTAGAAGTGGTAATGCCTTCTTTGATTCTTTTAAACCAACCCATGGATATCAGATATGCGACAAAACTACAAAATCTTTGCTTCGAACATTTTTGCGCTCAGAAGGGATATCCAATTCCCAGATTCAGATTCCATCTCCACTCATATGGCGACAATTGACTCTGCGGCGGGCGGTCTTCATTTATTTGCCTGATGTACTCATTATACCGGTCCTTGCCCTGAAATAGCCAACGTTCGCCTGGGTCAAGCGAGGGGTCTTTCATTTGCACAGCTGCATCTATTCTGATCAGAAAAAAATCAAAATTAAACCTGAAACCAATTCCCCCACCCACAGCTATTTCACTCAAAAAACGGTCGACCTGAAAATCGACGCCTGGCCTGGCTTGATCTGCGCGTGTGTTCCAAATATTTCCCGCATCCACAAAGAGTGCGCCTTCCAAAACCTTGATGAGATCAAAGCGATATTCAATATTGCCCTCAATGAGAATGTCTCCGATTTTATCAAAATTACGCTCCGGATCGCGAAAAGATCCCGGCCCGAGTGTCCTTGCCTGCCATGCGCGTATATTGTTGGCTCCTCCTCCAAAAAAACTTTTCTCAAAAGGCAAAACGTTCAGATTGGTTAGCGGCACCCCAACGCCCCCAGCCAAACGGTAGGCGGTACTCATTTTCTCGTTGTGTATCCGGTAATACCGAAAATCGTGAATGGTTTTCAGATAATGGGCAAAATTGATATCCAGGATTTTATAATTTCCATTTTCATCGGCAGGCGCATTGGCGAGCTGGTATAAAGCGCGGAGTGTGGAACCTGCACTTTCCAGTTCCCCATGATAGAAGTATAGGTTTTTGGAGGCAGTTCCCGGTCTCCGCGAATTGAACGTATAAGCGATTCGTGTGCCTTGAATGAAATGATCCTGAAAACTATTAAGGAGGAAGGGGTCACCAATGGATTCGAGTTGGTTTTGAAAAAGTTCAGATTTGAAAATTTTGATCAGACTCAGCTCGAGAGGGCTTATGGCCCATTGTTTTTGATCACTTTCAGACCATTTGTAAGTTATGGACGCAAATGATCTCGTGCGTTCGTAATCCGGACGAAGTTGATAGGAGAGATTGGCTCTTAAAGTGGTGCGTGGGTCGGTTCGCTTGGAAAATCGCTCGGATCTAATGGGTAAAAGAAATTTTGGAAAGGTGAGGGCGACTTCGGGGCCGAATTCGAGGGTGTTAAATGTAAGGCTGTTGCGCACTCCACCAGTGCTTTCTTCTACGGCCACAGATTGGGTGAGGAGCCGCTGCGCTTCCAACCCCCCGGAAATATTGATCTCAAACAGCTCAGCTCCGCCAAAAATATTCCTGTTTTTGTAGCTGAGCGCGCCCGAAACGCCCAAAAAACCTCCCCTGTTGGTGCCCCGCCACTCCAATGCGACGTTTTGCTTGGGAGCTGGTGTGAGAGAGATCGTACAATCGAGTAAAGTATTGTCGATATCATCTGAAACGGGTTCAAATTGAATGGCGGTGCTCCTCACGATCGGCAAGGCGCTCATGCGCTGATACGTACGCGTCACCCTGTCGAGAAAATAATAATCCTGGGGTTTGAACAATACATTTTGCGAAAGCGCGCGCGGCTTCACGTGGAGTTGATTCTGATCGATAACGATGTACTCCCCGATCCGAATGGTATCTGAACTCGCAATTGGGGTGAGCCGCGCCACAGGCTGATCGATGATGGTGATACTCCGAATCTGATAGCGCTTGTAAGGCACCAGGAGCAGCGAGTCGGGATCGCCGCTGTAAGGTATTCTTCTGGGAATGATGCCCAGGGTGACATTCACCGTGTGGTTGTTGTGTGCGCTGTCGACATCAAAATAGATGAGTTCTTTATTGAAGTCATAATATCCGCGATTCCTGAAGAAATTCGTCAATAACGTTCGCTCTTCATTCAGTTTGTCAATATTAAACTGATCACCGGCTTTCACGTTGGTTCTGACTTCTCTTGACTCCATAACCAGCGAAGTGAGCCTTACATCTGGAATTTCCAGGTAGATGCTGTCAATATAATAAGGTGTGCGTTTTCTCACCGAATAAACTGCGTTGATGCGCTGATTGGGAAGCGTATCAGCGTCGGCTCTAACTTCCGCATCGAACCATCCATGTTTTACTAAGTATATTTCCAATTGATTCACGCTGCGTGTGGTGGCAGCACTGTCGTAAATTACAGGAGCTTCA
>JBBSDD010000239.1:0-5214 GCA_038249755.1 Flavobacteriales bacterium
AAAGCATTGCCTTCATCGAAATAATACTTCGTATTTTCTCCGACGATGAGCACCCGCTCGTAGTTTCTTTCAAATTTGATAATTTTTGATCCCCGGTACGAACCCCGGAAAAATCCGGCATCCATCACGCCGTCCGTTACCTGACTGAAATAAATGAATTCCTGGTTGAGTTGTTCGGGCGTAATGGCCATGTAGATATTGCCTTTCACCGTATCGCGGTATACCGTAAACAGGCCTTCGGTTTTCACCATTTTTTTGGTGAAATCTGCCAGATCCGTTTTTTTAGCAGGGGTTTCTGTTTTTTCCTTGTCCTTATCTTTTTTTTCTTTTTGGGCCTGCACAGTCGACACCTGTGAAGATAAAAACAATGTCAGCGCCAATCCCGAAAGGAATTTCATTCTATTCATCATATAGTTCTGGATTTTTTCGAAGCGGAAATATACGCAATTCCCGGGACGAAGAATTCAATTTTTCCAGACAGATGATGATAGACACTTCATGTAAAAAATGGACTGTTGATCTCAATCAAATCGGTAGAATCATTACGCCCGCATCGATTTTCAGGTAAACTGAAAACAGCAAGAATCAGAACAAAATGCAGCGGTTACTTCCCGCTAATTGTGGTCACATTCTTCATTTCGAGCGGAATGGTCATTCCCTCGGGTACCTGCGGATTGGGCGATATGGTGAGGCTTCCGCCAATGTCGTCGGTAAAAGTGGCCTCAACCACCCAGCCGGTTTTGATGTCGACTGTGAGGGTGCCGGTTCGTTCGCCTTCTATAAAGTACAATACTTCCATGCCACCCATTTCCGCGCGTTCCTGTTCCGGATTTACGGAAACGGGACCTTTTACATCAATCACGGCAAGATCACCGTTTACAGATTTGAGCGTGTACGTGTTTTTGATAACCAATGGAAATCCGGTGTTTGAATTCTGATCGCGGCTCCAGGTATCTCCAACATTTACGGGTTTATCGGGAAAAATGTGCGTAACGCCTTCCACGTTGTTTCTAAAGCCGCTGTCGCCAAAACCTGAAGAGAGCACCGCACTCATTTCATTTGGTTCTTCTTCGCTGCCACCGGTAATGTCTGCGATCATTTCTTCAAGGCCTATGAGCTCTGTTACTTCTCCTTTTTCAGAAATACGGGCTTCAAATTCTTTGTCCACTACCTGAGCCAACGTAGCTGAAAATGGATCCACCACTTCCAGCGAAGATGTATCCGAACTGATGGTTTGCGCATTGCCCGTTTCAGCTGATTCAATTCCGATATGACTGTACCACACGGTGTATACATTCGAACCTTCGTCTGTGTTTTTCAGTTTGAAGTTGGTTGTATTGGTCACTTTGGAATCAATTTCACGCGCCTGACCCATCATGGTTTGTTTTGTTTTGCCAATGATGGTCATCGATTGGGAATATGTTTTGTCAGCTTCAAGCTGAAATTTGAAGTCCACCTTTTTTGGCGGAGCAAAGCTGAAAGCAAAAATTAAAAGACAGGAAAGAAGTAGCGTGCGCATATGATCAATTTTATAGTCCAAATAAAAGCAAAAAAAAGGTTTTTTAAACTACATGAAACAAAAACAGCACCAGTCAGATTAACTGGTGCTGCAAATTTTACTTGTAAAACTGGCTAATTTTTGAGCACCAATCTCACCCCAGCGTTTAAAAAGAAAGTATTCTGTTTGAATCCATCCCATGTCGTTATAGGTCCATCTTTTATATCAGCGGTATTTGTAATTCCAAACTCATAGCCGAGATCGATAAAGAATACGGAAATGTCCAAACCTAAGCCAAAACTCGCTCCCCAATTGGTATCGTTCCAATCAACCTGATCACCGAACGTGGCGTCTGAATAGCTCGAATTGGTAAGGAAAAGCAGTGAAGGACCGGCAAATATTCGACCATTGACAACTGGATCGAGCGTGGGATCTAAAAAGCGGAAACCCAGCAATAAGGGAATATACACGCCTTGAATATCCTGGTCATAGGCGACATCATCTGTTGTAACGAATTCTGTTGATCTTGAAAAATAAGAAATTCCAGGTTGTAGAAATACCCTGTTGCCTATAAGCAGGTTTACACCAAACTGATAGCCGGCCTGGCCTTTGGCTTCGGTGCCGTCAGGAGTTTCGGATACATTGCTGAAATTGATTCCGGCAAATGGGCGAATCTCAAGCTGCGCAGATGCGAGCACTGAGGTGCAAATGGCCAAAACGAAGAGACTGATTTTTTTCATGGTGAGAGTGATTATTGTTTGGGTTGACACTTGCAATTTAACATCCAGATTTAGAAACTCCCCAATCCAAAGTAAAATCCATCCATCACCAATACAAATATTGCGTTCAGAGAATCAGAAAAATTTAAATTCAAGGGCCGCAATGCACTGGTATCCTGTCAGATCTCGATATCAACCTGATTGCGCAGGAGGTCTTCCATCGATTCACGTTTAGATATCAGATGCGCCTTGCCGCGGTGTATCATCACTTCTGCGGGCTTGAACCGACTGTTGTAATTGTTGCTCATCGTGTAGCAATATGCCCCGGCATTGTGAAATGCCAGAATATCTCCTTCGCGGATTTCCTCGATTTGTCGGTCGTTTGCGAATGTGTCTGTCTCGCAAATATATCCCACCACGGTGTAAATGCGCAACTTCCCATTGGGGTTGCTCACATTGGAGATGTGGTGGTAGGCATCGTAAAACATGGGTCGGATCAGGTGATTCAATCCGGAATTTACTTGTGCGAATACCGTAGCCGTGGTCTGTTTCATCGCATTGACTTCGCAGAGAAAAAAGCCCGACTCACTCACCAGAAATTTGCCCGGCTCAAACTCTATCTGCAATTCCCGGCCGTAATCCCCGCAGAATTTTGAGAACATGGCGGTCATTTTGGCGCCAAGTTCTTCGATATCCGTGCTGTAATCATTGGGCTTGTAAGCCACTTTGAAGCCGCTGCCAAAGTCGATGTACTTCAATTCCTTAAAGTCGGCTGCTACGTTGAGCAGAAGTTCGGCGCCGCGCAGAAAAACATCCACGTCGAGGATATCGCTGCCCGTATGCATGTGCAACCCTTCCACGTGAATGCCGAGGCTCTTCACCAGGCGTTCGAGGTGGCGCGTCTGGTGGATGCTTACGCCAAATTTTGAATCAATGTGGCCAACGGATATTTTACTATTGCCGCCGGCGTTGATGTGTGGATTGAGCCGGATGCAAACGGGATAATTTTTCCCGTAAAGGGCGCCAAACTGCTCCAGTATACCCAAATTGTCAATGTTGATGCGCACACCCAATTCCACGGCTTCAGATATTTCGCGGATCGAGACCCCATTGGGTGTAAACATGATGTCGTGGGGCTCAAAGCCCGCGCGAATACCAAGGTGTACTTCCTGTATCGATACCGTATCCAGTCCGCTGCCCAGACTTTTGAAAAATCGCAGCACGTTGATGTTATTGAGCGCCTTGCAGGCATAATTGATTTTGACCTGAGTGCCCTCGAATGCATTGGTCAATCGCTTGTACTGCGACTCCATTTTGGCTGTATTGTACACGTAGAGCGGTGCGCCAAATTCCTGCACAAGGGCAGTGGCATCAAGTTCGGCAAGGAGGGTGCTTTGAGGTAGGTCGGCCATGTATCTTTTTTAAGTTCGCGAAATTACATCTATTGTTTCATATCACTGGCGTTGAAACCTTGCGCAGAAAGTGATTTTGCAAAATTTCCAGAAAAGTGGCAGTCAAAGCAGCATGTTCATTGATTAGCCCCCGACCGGATTACAGCCTCTGCCGCCCGCGCACCCGAACGGAGGGCGGCTTCTATGGAGCCGTTGAGCAGGTAATCGCCTGCGAGAAAAATGCGCGAGTCATAACGGGACTCCTCCGCTGTCAGGTCGTAGCGCGGCATATCGACCACAGGAAGCGCACGCGCGATCTGATAGGTTTTTAAATGAGACAAAGCATTGGCTGGCGCCTGAATCAGTTCTGCCAGTGATTGGCCCACGGCTGTTGTTGTGGTTTCCACACCGTCCCGCACCGTCACCGACCAGAGAGATTTGCCCTCAGGCGCACATTCCGGTTGCACTTCGTCATGCCGGCAAAAATTGTTGACAGGGCTGTCTGATCGCGCATCAAGTCCAATGGTTTTGTGTTGTGCCTGCAGTGTTGCGCTTCCGGCAAAATACATGGTGACCGTATTCCGGTATTTCTGTTTCGCTTCCGCGAAAAAATGGGAAGGATCACAGGCGATGATGAGGTGGTTGTATGGAAGCTCTTCTCCGGATTTCAAATGGATGAGCGATTTATCTTTGGAAATTTTTTCCACCGGAGTAAGGTAGCGCAGTTCTGCGTTTTGCAGGCGGGAAAGCAGTTGATCGGGTAGGGCCTGCATGCCTTTTGCCGGAATGCAAGCCGAACCTAGGGCAAAATTGCGAAATACAAAACGAAACATGGAGGCTGGGGTTTCGAGTTTTCTTTCCAGAAAAATGCCGCCAAAAAAGGGTACGAAAAAATTATCGATGATCTGTTTGGAAAAGCCATAATCCACCAGAAATTGATGCGTGGACAACCCGTCGGAGATGAACATCTGCGCCGCGGATTGTGACTGCAATTGCCTGGTGAGCTGGAATATTTTCCACTTGTCGCCAAGGCTTCCGGCGCGCGCCAGCAGGGTGGGGAAGGCCAGAGACGGATTGCGCAGCGGATCGCCAAACCGATAGGTGCCGCGGTGATCGGTGATTTTGGCCCCGGCTGCAAAATATCCGGGAGAGAGGGTCTTCATATCGAATATCTCATTGGCTTTTTCATAGGCCGAGAGCAAAACCTGAAAGCCGTGGTCGAGCAGAAATCCATCGAATTGATCCGTTTTTACCCGGCCGCCTGCGCGATCGGTACTTTCGAGTATCAGCACTTTTTTGCCGGCGGCTTCGCAACTCAGGGCTGCTGTGAGTCCGGAGAGGCCGGCGCCGATGATTGTGACATCTGGTTGCATTTACGATTTACGAATTGGGAATTGGTAATTTGGAATTGCGATTTTATGTGACCGCAATTTGCGAATTTAAATGGGAATTTATGATTTGCGATTTAAACATACGATTCACTACAGGTACCGATTTACGCGGTTTTGGGTCACTGCTTTGCCTGCCTGCTTGCGGGCAGGTAGCAACGTTTTTTAACATGAAGAGCATGAAGGGATTAGGGAAAAAAAGTTCGGTACTTTTAGGT
>JBBSDD010000240.1:0-5211 GCA_038249755.1 Flavobacteriales bacterium
TAATAGATAAAGCGATGAAATTATACGGTCGCAGCATTGCAAATGCAGCGAAGCGGAGGGAATAGATAAAGCGATGAAATTATACGGTCGCAGCATTGCAAATGCAGCGAAGCGGAGTGAGTCGAAGTTGTGAAATGGGATTTGTATCTCATGTGCTCCGCAGCATTTGCAATGCTGCGGAATATCGAATAACGGGAAAATTCACCGGTATGGAATGTTTTTAAGATCCGAAAACAAGGAACTTTTTTCGGCAGATGAAATTATACGGTCGAAGCATTGCAAATGCAGCGAAGAGGAGCAATCCGTATGATGTATTGCGTGAGTTGAAATTGTGAGATGGGATTTGTATCTCATGTGCTCCGCAGCATTTGCAATGCTGCGGTATATCGAATAGAGGGAAAATTCATCGGTATGAAATATTTTTAAGATCCGAAAACGAGTAACTTTTTTCGGCAGATGAAATTATACGGTCGCAGCGTTGCAAATGATGCGAAGCGGAAGTGGGAATAGATAAAGCAATGAAATTATACGGTCGCAGCATTGCAAATGCAGCGAAGCGGGAATAGATAAAGCGATGAAATTATACGGTCGCAGGATCGCAAATGCAGCGAAGCTTAGAAGCTGAAGAAAAAAATATCATTGCATCTACATCGTCTCCGCATCCCTAATCACCTTGGCTTTCAATTCCTCTTTATACTCAGCCAATTTCCTTTGAAGGTTGCCATCATTGAGTGCCAGAATCTGAGCGGCGAGGATGCCGGCATTTTTTGCACCATCGAGTGCCACGGTGGCTACGGGAACTCCTCCGGGCATTTGAAGAATGCTCAGTACAGAATCCCAACCGTCGATGCTGTTGCGGCTTTTGATCGGTACGCCAATAACTGGCAGTGTGGTGATTGACGCCGTCATTCCCGGAAGGTGAGCCGCCCCGCCTGCGCCGGCTATAATGACCTTGATGCCGCGACCAGCAGCATCTCTCGCATATTCGTACATGCGCTCGGGTGTGCGGTGGGCCGATACGATACTGATCTCGTAAGGCACGTGCAATTCGAGCAGAATGTCGGCAGCTTCCTGCATCACAGGAAGATCACTTTTGCTACCCATTATGATTCCTACCATCATTTTAAGATTTTACCTGAATAAGATTTTTGATGAACATGGCTTTTTCCCTGGCCTCCGCTGCGGTTGATGCTGTGATGGTCACATGACCCATTTTCCGGAAGGGTTTGGTCAAAGCCTTGCCGTAAAGGTGCACATAAACGCCGGGTATAGCCATGGCTTCCTCCAGACCCTCGTACTGCACCGGGCCGGTGTATCCGGCTGCCCCCAAAAGATTGACCATCGCTGCCGGTTGCCGCAGGGTGGTGTCGCCCAAAGGAAATCCGAGGATGGCCCGCAGGTGTTGTGCATATTGAGAGGTTACGTTGGCTTCGATTGAATGATGGCCCGAATTGTGGGGTCGTGGGGCGACCTCATTGACGAGGATTTCTCCATTTTTCAGTAGGAAAAGTTCCACGGCCAAAATGCCCACGAGCCCAAATGCCTCGATGGTTTGTTTGGCTATTTCTGCTGCTTTCTTTTCAGTTTCCGGAAAAATGTCCGCTGGCGCAAAAAGGAGTTCCACCAGATTGGCATCGGGGTTGAAATGGAGTTCCACGGCCGGGAAAGTTTTGATTTCACCCTGCTCGTTGCGTGCCACGATCACTGCGATTTCTTTTTCAAAATCTACAAAAGATTCGAGGACCGAAGGCGCGTCAAACGCTTTTGGGAGATCGGTTTCCGTTTTGATTACCTGCACGCCCCGCCCGTCATACCCGCCTTTGCGTAGTTTTTGAACGAAAGGTAAAAAGGCTTTGTGATCATGGAGCTCTGCCGCATTTTTCACCAGGTGAAATGGTGCGGTAGGGAGACTGTGTTTTTGATAAAACAGCTTTTGCAACCCTTTGTCTTGTACTGTTTCCAGTACAGAAGATTGGGGAAAAACCTTGACACCTTTTGCTTCAAGCTGTTTTAAACCGGCGATACTCACGTGTTCTATTTCCACGGTGACCACATCGAGGCTTTCGCCAAATTTGACAACCGTTTCCTCATCGTGAAAATCTCCTAGCATAAAATGGTGGGCGATATGACGGCAGGGAGCTTCGGCATCCGGATCGAGTACAGATAATTTGATATCCAGATCAATCGCGGGTGTTATCAACATGCGGCCCAATTGGCCGCCCCCGAGGACGCCAAGTTTGAAGTCTTTACTGTAAGGCTTTTTCTGCATGTGGCAAAGATAGTGTGATTGAGAAATTTGCGGGACGCAAAGAATATGCTGGATTGAGACTGCCGGTAATTGGCGCCAAGCCTGCGAACATTATTCGATTGTGAGCCTCGACGTTGCCATCCAATCACCTCCATTTACACGCACCACATACATGCCGGCTGCAAAATTGGAAACAGGCAATTCAAAGAAGGTGCGCTCACCGATCTTTTTTTGTACGATCTGTCGGCCACTCAAATCATATATTTCAATGGTTGAAAATGGCTTTTCGGTGTTGATAGAAACATGCGCGCGCGCCGGATTGGGGTACATCTGCATGAAGTCTTTGGCAATTTCTTCTCTCAAGCCTGTAGGTAAGCCACAAGGATCCAAAGGGTCAAAGTTCACGAGTCCGAGCTCCGGATCATCTGCATTGTGTGAGATCACCTGTTCTGCAGATTCGAGGGTTGGGTTTTCATTTTCTTCCTCCCAGCAATTGCCCTGCGCCCACGTGGTATTGGGGGTGTTGTTGAAAAGGGCAAAAATTTCGCCGCCATTCCCGTTGTTGTGAAAAATATTGCCACCCGGACCGACATCCGGATTGTCGATTTCTCCAAAATTGGCCATCGCATCGCCCTGAAGAGTAACTCCCCAAAGATTTTCCCGAATGGTATTGTTCAATACCAAGTGTGAATTGTCACCAGATGCGAAAATATTGATGCCGCTGCCTCCGAGAAGCGGGTCGTCCTGCGTGTCATTGAGCATAATCAGATTGTTAGATATCACTGAATGGATATTTCCGCCAATTACCGCGATGCCGTAGCGGTTGGCAAAAACATTGTTGCCGGTGATGACCGCGTGAGACTCGACGCCAAACAGGGATGCAAATGCAATTCCTCCCACCTGATCGAGTACATTGTTGCCGACTACAAGGTTGTTTCTGATAATGGTGGTGTCAGATCCGGATGGACCCAGATTTATTTGTGGGCGATTGGAATTATCCATGTTGTTGCTTGCCAGCGTGCAGTCTTCAATGATCGGTGCGACCGGAATATTGGCACTGCTTCCGATGGCAGCCGATCTATTTTCCAGAAATGTGCAGTTTGAGATCAGTGGCTTTCCGGTAAACAGGTCCACGGCAGCTCCAGAAGCTGCGCCCTCGTTCATATATCTTACGGTGCAATTGAGCATTTCAAAATTCGAGGTCAACACACGAATTCCTCCACCCAGCTCGAAAGTTGAGTTGCGCAGCGAACCATAAGATTCTCCCTCAAAACGAAATCCTTCATAAAATTCATCGCAGCAAATTACTGTAAAAAAGCCATCTTCCACCTCGAAGGCTCCCTGAATGGTGATCAAAACATCTGGCGCGATGTACACATCCACAGCCTCCAAAATGTGTAAAGAATCAGATAACGCTATTGTAAGGTCCGCATTGATTTGAAAGTCGCCATCGGATGTTGTGACAACCCCACCACTGAGTTCTACCAATTCAGACAAAGTGAGGGTGGAGCCTGTGCCCGGAGTAATATATTGGGCCTTTACAGCAAATGTTGATAGAAGGAAAAAAGCGCATAAGAGTCTGGTCATAACACATAATTTTGCTGCAAACGTACAGATAATCCAACTTTCTGAAGAGTTGCACCGGATTAAATCGCCAATGAATTGATTACCTTTGCGGACTGATAGCGCAAGTATGGATAGTGTCAACATTCACGACAAAACATTTAATAATTATTTGGAGGCATCCAAACTGGACGCTGCAATCGGCGACATGGGAAATAAAATCAATGAAGATTACGCGGGCAAAAACCCTCTTTTTGTTGGTGTTTTAAATGGCGCCTTCCGCTTTGCAGCCGACCTGATGAAGTATGTCGACATACCCAGCGAGATTAATTTTGTAAAACTGGCATCATACCGCGGCACCGAATCTACAGGCCGCGTAAACAATTTAATCGGACTCAATACCGATATTGAAGGCCGACATGTAGTTGTGTTGGAAGATATTGTGGACACAGGACATACATGGGAATACATCCATGAAATTTTTTCGGAGCGAAATCCTGCCAGTCTCAAAATAGCGACTTTGCTTTATAAACCTGAACCATATCAGTCATCACTTCCCGTAAATTATATTGGCTTCGAAATTCCCAACCTATTCGTGGTGGGATATGGCCTCGACTATGACGGGCAGGGAAGAAACCTCAATAATATTTACCAAATAAAATCTTAATTTGATGATCAATCTTGTACTCTTCGGCCCTCCCGGCGCTGGTAAAGGTACCCAGGCCGAAAGGCTTGTAGATCGATATAGCCTCGTGCATCTTTCTACCGGCGACGTTTTCCGCCGGAATATCAAAGGTGAAACAGAGCTCGGCAAACTCGCCCAAACATTTATGAACCGCGGCGAATTGGTGCCTGATCATGTCACCATTAAAATGCTGGAAGCAGAAGTGCTCAATCACCCGGAAGCCAAAGGATTTATTTTTGATGGTTTTCCCCGTACCATGCCCCAGGCCGAAGCCCTCGATAAATTTTTAGCGTCAAAAGACCAATCAATTACCCTCATGGTTGCCCTTTCGGTAAAAGATGAGGAATTGAAAAGTCGATTGCTCAAAAGAGCCGGCACCAGTGGTCGGGCAGACGATGCCGACCCAAAAGTGATCGAAAACCGCATTTCAGTTTATAAAAATGAAACTGCTCCGGTAGCAGGTTATTTTCAAAATCAAGGCAAATATGCCGAAATAGATGGCATGGGTACCATTGATGAAATCAGCGAGAGGCTTTATAAAGCCATCGACAATAATGGCAAGTAGCAACTTTGTAGATTACGTAAAAGTCATTTGTAAGTCGGGCATGGGTGGCCCGGGCTCCAAACATTTGCACCGCGACAACTGGACTGCGAAAGGTGGTCCCGATGGTGGAAATGGCGGTCGGGGAGGTCACGTGATTCTTCGCGGAAACAA
>JBBSDD010000241.1:0-5176 GCA_038249755.1 Flavobacteriales bacterium
CGTGCCTTCTATTATTGTAGAGTTTTTCGTAGGCCTTGTTGTTGGTTTTATATGCTTAATTGTGGTCATGGCTTTTCAGAAATTGAGAAGGCAAGGAAAAAAGGCAAAGTGAATCCGAAGGTGCAACAGAATTAAGCCGGGTCTTTAGCCAGTTTGTTTTGCTTAATTTACTGGCTGGCCAGCACCTTCTCTTGTCAGGTGCTTTTGCATTTATTTGCCTTCTCCTGTAAGTTCAAAATTTCCTTGTGTTCAAATTTTTGGCATCCTCCAAAACGGTTTTTCCCTTGCGGTCTTTTCGGCTGATGTCTATCTTCTTTGACAAAAGATGGGTCACCAACCAAGTTGACTTTTGCAAGATTCTAATAATCGTGAAACAATCACCTTCAGATGCGAATCCGATTGACCAGTTTGCTGAAATTGGTCGGGTCGATGCCCAAATAATTTGCGAGGTATTTGTGGGGTACCAGATTGAGCAGGTGTGGACTGCGACCCATGAGACTTCTAAATTTCTCTTCGCTGTTAAAACATTGAATTTCTGCCAGCCGTTCCAGTATTCCCGAAAGGGCAGACATGACACCCATTTGCATCATCTCGTCCAGCGCGGGCATTTCTTTTCGAAGCATTTCTATTTGCCGATAAGGCGCCCGCAGAAACAGGGAAGGAGTGAGGGTTTCGTAACTATATTTCGAAAGACCGCCCAGCACCATGGAATCTATCACCCCGCCAAAAGATGGGGCATAGGTGAAAACCAAAGTGGCTTCGCGGTTTTGATCATCGAAATAAAATACCCGCTGCACTCCTCCTACCACAAAGTACAGGTAGCGCTCCGCTTCTCCCGCCTGTGTGATGTTGACTTTGCGCCCAGCTTCGTACAGAGCAAACTGTGAGGCCAACCGATGCCAATCGTCGTCGCTGAATATTTTTACCTGATCGGTAAAAGAGCGAAAGGTCTGAAGTGCACTTGGCAAATCCATAAAATTCAATTTTCTGCGTTTGATGGTATTTTCTCGTCCGCATTGATTACATCCGGTATTCTTTGAGAAATCATCAGACTGAACAGCACAAACCCGGTAAACATGAAAAAACCCGTCTGCAGACTCGACCGGTTGGTGGTGAGGATATCCATGGTTTGGGTCAGTCCTTCGAGTTGATCGAGTTGCTCAGAAATAATGCCCGAAAAGCCGATATACGACATAAAAATAGCAATGACCATCACATCGGCCATCGACCATTTGCCCGATTTGAAAACGAAAAAGCGCAGTACTTTGCTTTCGCGCACCGATGCCCGGTAGAGGTAGAGCATGCAGGCGATGAGTTTCGAAAGGGGAAAAAGCACGCTGAATGCCAACACGAGCAGGCCTACCGCAATGAGGTCGGGCTTTCCCTGTACCATCATAAGTTCCACCACTTCCAGAATGCTTTTGCTTTTGTAATAAATCACCTGATCGGTAAATGAAACCGGTTCTCCCAACAATTGAAACCGCATTTCGGCAATGCGCGCGTCTATTTCGATCATGGGCAGGAACACACCCAGAAACAACGGAATAAAACTACAAACGATGATGGCCGACATTTCCAAACGCGCGCGGGGTCGGTTGGCCATCAGCCAAATGATGAGTCCCAAAAAAATGACCATCAGGGCGTAAGCGTAAGGTTTGCGCCGGGCGTCGATTTCGGTGGTTGCCTCGTTGAGGGCTGCGACGGTGTCAGCGCGGTTGTCAAATCCGTACTTCGCGATGATCAGGTCGTGGTAGGAGTAGTCCGTTTCCGCAAATGTATTGTCGGCGTAGTCGTTGACTTTTTCCAGCACGTAGTTTCTGATGTCTTCGCGGTTTCCTTTGTCGTCCAGAAAATTCAGAATTTCCTCGGTAAACTGCGGCACGTCGCGTTTTATTTTGTCAAAAACGCCCAGAAAATCGGAGAAAACATTTTTTACAGAACCGAGCAGGCCGCGGTTTTCCTTCTGGAAACGACCCTCCAGATCATTGACCACCTGCGTGAGAAATCCGTTGATTCGCCGGCGCATTTCTTTCCTGTTGCCTTCGGTGAGATCAAATTCTTCGACTTTTTTGGTGACCACCTCCGTGACCACCCGCTTCCATTCGTCGATGTTAAAAAGGCCGTATTTTACGAGGGAAAGTTCGATGAGATCTTCGCGTATTTCGCGCCTCTCGTTTTCGAGGCTTACCAGGCGCGCACCCAAAAATACCGAGAGCAAAACCACTCCCAAAAAAATATAGCCGCGCGAAGTATTCACCTGTTTACTTTTTTGACGAATATACGGGTTTGGTAGGAGGTGCTTCCGCGCAGATGTCCTTTTGGAATGGGGGAATTACAATGATATCGGGTTTCTCGGTGGGATTTTTTATTGCTCATGATGTCAATAATTTCTATCCTTTTTCCATTTCCCTTGTATAATACCTTGAAATAAAGTACAATGGTGAATCTTTGCCATCACCAGCTTTCATTTTCTCTTTCTAAATCTTACTGGCCAATGGTTTCGCCGTTCTGAAACTGATTTTCAGCAATGGCTTTTCGTTGGTTATATTTTTTTTTCATTAGAGGCTTTTCTTTTGCGCTGTATCCAACAATCATTTCATTTTCTAAAATTTCGTCGATTTTGTTGGGTAGGGATTCTTGTTTCACAGAACGTATTCATATAAATGACCTTTTTCTTGATTATGACCTGTCTACCCAATTTTCAAGTTTTAACCCTAAAATTCTTTCAAACTCCCTCTTGTTTTCAGTTACCATAATCAAATCATTTGCGAGCGCGGTACATCCGATGAATAAGTCTAAATCACTAATCATTGTGCCCGCTTTTCGCAGTCTGGATTTTTCTTTTCCATATATCATAATTGAATCGTAAATAGGCAGCACTGTTACCAACCCAATGGACTGTTCAACCAATCTGTGATTCTTCTGAGGGTTTTTACTGTTCTCTGCTCAGAAAGCAAGTTCCGCCAATGTAATTTCAGAAATAGCACAATCATTGGCATTTAATGCCTCAAATCTTTCAGGTACACCAAATTTTCCACGGAAAAAATGCACACATATATTGGTGTCAAGAAGATAATTCATTAGAGTTCAATATTATCTTGCTTGTCGACTCTTGAATTTCTAATTTCTTCAATAATCTGATCAGAATCCCGGGAATCTTCCCATGCCATAGACAAATCTTTGAGACTAACTGGTAATTTCCCTTTTTCTTTGATCGATTCAGTCAATTTAATAATCAGTTTTTTCTTAGATACATTGTCTAATCCAGACAGAAACCGGAAGTATTTATCAATGGTTTTATCTGTCAATACCAGGCCCATATTTTCAATTTTTTTATGAAAGATACAAATTTTTAAATATTGAAATTCTGTTGTGACACCATCGTACGTTTTAATGATTTCAATTCTTCCGACCAACCTCAATCACACGCCCCATCCGGTTTGCATGCAGCGCCTTCCGTCATTTCGAGTGCAACTTTGGGATTGGCCACTTTCCATTCCGTGAGGGCTTTTTCCAGCGTGGCTTCCATTTGGGCGGCTGGCTGAGCACCCGAGATGCCATATTTCCGGTCAACGACAAAAAACGGTACGCCCGAAATATTAAACTGACGCGCTTCGGCGATATCGCTTTGCACTTCTTTTGCGAAAGCATCACCGTTTACGGTTTCCCGTAAATCTTTTTCCGGCAAACCGGCTTTCAAGCCTAGACCAATAAGCGTTTCCGCATCGGCCACATCCGCACCTTCGGTAAAGTATGCTTTGAGCAAAGCCAGTTTGACCGCGTCTCCCTTGCCCTGTGTTTTTGCAAATTGCAAAAGCCGGTGAGCATCAAAGGTGTTGACAGGCACCACGCGGTCAAAATCCATGACCAACCCGGCTTTCTGCGCCATTCCTTTTACCTGCACTGTCATGTTTGTGGCTTGTTCCATGGTGATGCCCTTGCTTTCAGCCAACGAGGCGAATAATGTTTTGTCCGTTGATTTCGGAAGGGTGGGGTCGAGTTGGAAACTTTTCCATTCGATTTCTATCTGATCGCTGTCGGGCAGGTTTTTCATGGCTTCCGCCAAATGGGCCTTGCCGATGTAACAAAATGGACAGGCGATATCACTCCATATTTCTATTTTCATTTTATTTCTTTTTTGAATGTTTGTATTGGCAGTATCCTGAGCAAAGAGACCAGGCATCGTCATCTGCAACATGCATGTCAGAACAACTGCAATTTTGAACATCATTCAACGAATGTTACGGGTCCAATGAGGACAACAAAAGAACAAAAAAGTTTAATTACATGAGCGGAAAGCAGTCTTTGGCCAATCATACTTACCTTCACCGCCTGATAGCCCATTAACCAAAACAGAAATCATGACCAGACAACTTTCACTCCTAACTATGCTCTTGTTTAGCATCGCACTAAATTTTTCTATGAAAGCACAAACATCACCCATTCTCGACCGCGATTTATTTTTTGGCAATCCGGAGATTTCCGGAGGGCAGCTCAGCCCTGATGGCAAGTTCATTTCCTTCATGAAATCTTACGAAGGCATTATGAACGTTTGGGTGAAAACCTTTGATGAGCCATTTGAAGCGGCCCGCCCGCTCACAAACAGCAAACGCCCGCTCTATGGATATTTCTGGACGGAAGACGGGAAATACATTCTTTATGTGAAAGACAAAGACGGCGATGAAAACATCAACGTTTTTGCTGTGGATCCACGCGCAGATGGCCCCGGTATACCCGAATCGCGAAATCTCACACCGCTTGATGAGGTGACTGCCCAAATTTACAATGTGAGTGAAAATGACCCCGACATGTTGATGATCGGGCTGAATGACCGCGACAAAGCCTGGCACGATCTCTACAGTTTGCGCATTTCGACCGGTGAATTGGTGAAAATTTATGAAAACAACGACCGTATCACAGCCTATAATTTCGATTGGGACGACACCCTCAGATTGTTGTACCGCACGGATGAAAAGGGCAATACCACCATTCTCCGAAAGGAGGGCGACACATTGGAACCCATCTATGAAACGTCTGTAACGGAAAGTGCCTATGTGGCGGGATGGAACGAAACCAATGGTCAATTTTACATCGTTACCAACAAAGGTGAACTCGATCTTTCGACTGCCTACCTCATGAATCCGGTTACGAAAAAAATGACACTGGTAGAAAGTGA
>JBBSDD010000242.1:0-5160 GCA_038249755.1 Flavobacteriales bacterium
CCGCTTCCGCAAAATTTTGTTCAGTTCATTCAGCAAAGCCTGCTCTGGTACCTCGAGTTGTTTGCTGGTGCGGGCCACGTAAATGCTGCGGGTGATGTGGTCTGGTATCAGCGCCAGACTTTCCACCAAACGTTTGGTGGCTGCCGATTTTTTGATCGGGTCGTTTCCGGCTTCTTTCAGCAATACTTCCACCATGAAATCGGTGAAATCCTTCGCCTGGGTTTTGAGATATTCGTCGAGCACCTCGTGGGTCACACTGCGGGCGTAAGAATCGGGATCGTGTCCATCCGGAAAGAGCACCACCTTCACATTCATTCCTTCATTGAGCAGGAGGTCTATTCCGCGCAGGGCTGCGCTGATACCAGCCTTGTCGCCATCGTAGAGCACCGATACATTTTGCGTGTAGCGTTTGATCAGTTTGATCTGATCGACGGTGAGCGAGGTGCCAGAAGAAGCCACTGCGTACTCCACCCCGGCCTGATGCAGTGAAATGACGTCGGTATAACCCTCCACCAGAAAACACATGTCTTGCGCGATGATGCTGCGCTTGCCTTCAAACAGACCATAAAGCACCTTGCTCTTTTCATAGAGCTCACTTTCCGGCGAGTTGAGATACTTTACCTTGTTGTCGCTGCGGAGTGTCCTTCCGGCAAAAGCGATGTACCGGCCGCTGACATTCCGTATTGGAAACATCACCCTCCCGCGAAAAAAGTCGTAAGGCCCATATTCGCCTTCTTTTGTGAGGCCGAGTTTTACCAGATGTTCTGATTGATGTCCGGCTTCGGCTGCCGCAGTGATGAGGGCATCGTTTTTTTCGGAAGAGAAACCGAGGGCAAATTTTTTGATCGTGCCATCTGTAAATCCCCTTTCGCGGAAATAACTCAGGCCAATGCTTTTGCCTTCTTCGGTTTCCCAAAGGTTGTGGATGAAATAATCGGCAGCAAACTGATTGACGAGGCTCAGACTCTCCCTCAAGCTGGTTTCCTCCAGTTGGCCGGGCTCTAATTCGGTTTCTTCAATCTCAATCTGATACTTCCGGGCAAGGTATTTTAATGCTTCCGGATAGCTCATGTTTTCGAGCTCCATCAAAAACGACACAGCATTGCCGCCTTTTCCCGAGCTGAAATCCTTGAAAATGCCTTTGGCGGGGGAAACGAAAAAGGACGGAGTTTTCTCGTTGGCCCACGGACTCAGGCCTTTCATATTGGATCCGGCCTTTTTGAGCTGCACAAAATCAGCCACGACCTCTTCTATGCGGGCGGCCTCAAATATGCGGTCTATGGTGTCTTTGGCAATCACTTCGGCACCGCATCGTTGATCAGTGAGTCACCTTTTGCGGAAGTAGCGTCCATATTGATCCGCTCCACGGCCATGCCGAGGGTATCGTAAAATGTCCAGAATCCGTTTCGTTCATCATCGTAATACTGCCCATCGTAGCGCATCACTCCGTTGGGGTAATATGATGTGGTAGGCCCTTGCTTGATCCCATCTTTGAAGTTGGTTTCACTCCACTTGTACCCCGATGGATAGTATGATTGCCAGGTACCGCTGCGCTTGCCGCGAAAATTTTTTCCGCGAATCTTTACTGCGCCATTGTCGTGGTATTCCACCACTTCCACAGTTTCGGTTTCTGTCGTCGTGGTTTGTTCTTCCTGTCCTGAATTGCATGCCATCAGCAATCCGAAAATCATTGCCCAGAGACTGTATTTCATCTTGTTATTATCTTATTTTTTTCTGTCGATGGTGTAATTCACCAGATTTTCCAGTGCCTTGCGTGCATCACTTTCTTCAAAACTATAAAGAATTTCGAGTGCCTCTTCGCGGTAAGCGAGCATTTTCACAGTGGCATAAGATATCCCACCGTGCGATACCACATAGTCAATGACTTTTTGCACCCGCTGCCGGTCTGTGTTGTGGTGTTTTACGATATTGATGATCCATCGCCTTTCGGCAAAAGAGGCTTTTGATAAAACGTGGATCAGCGGGAGGGTCATTTTTTTCTCCTTGATGTCAATGCCGGTCGGTTTTCCAATCTGCCCGTCAAAATCGTAATCAAAGAGATCATCCTTTAGTTGAAATGCGATTCCCACTTTTTCGCCAAAAAGGCGCATGCGCTCCACTTCATCGGGATGCGATGAGGTGGAGTGCGCGCCACTCTCGCAACAGGCCGCGATCAGCGAAGCGGTTTTTTGGCGGATGATGTCAAAATATACTTTTTCGGTGATGTTGAGCTTGCGCGCTTTTTCCATTTGAAGCAATTCTCCCTCGCTCATTTCGCGCACAGCCTGACTCACGATTCGGAGCAATTCAAAAGCGCCTTTTTCCACGCTGAGCAGCAATCCGCTGGAAAGCAGAAAATCGCCGACCAGCACCGCAATTTTATTTTTCCAGAGGGCGTTGATTGAAAAGAATCCCCGGCGCATGTTGGCATCGTCCACCACATCATCGTGTACGAGCGTTGCTGTATGCAAAAGTTCGATGAGTGAGGCCGCCGTATAAGTGACATCATTGATCTCCCCGCACAATTTTCCGGAAAGGAAAACGAACATGGGTCGCATCTGTTTGCCCTTGCGCTTGATGATGTAATGGGTGATTTTGTCGAGTAACGGGGTATTGCTCTTCATCGAAGCACGAAAGCGGATTTCAAATTCATCCATTTCACGCGCTATGGGCGCTTTTATTTGATCGACTATGGTCATCTGGGCGCGCAAATATCCGAATTCATTCGCTCTCTGCGACCCTTATTCGAGTTTTAAACGGACATATTGTGTTTTGTAGCCATCCACTGTCATCAGGATGATTCCGTCGTCAAGGGCATAAAAAAAGTAAGGTGTGAAAGTCATTTTTCGATCTGCTGTGGTAAACATGACCTCTTTTTTGGCCTGACCGGAATCATCAATGCTTAAGGCCACCACTTGTGTGGAAGAGGTCGAATTGACCTGTCGGTAGTTGCTCTCTTCGTCAAGTCGCAGCGCGGCATTGCGTTCATGGTCGTTGTAAATCAGGTAAATGCCTGATTTCCCTTGCCATGCGACATACGAGGTATATAGACCATCAATGCGCGATGAAGATTGAAATTTGGGAATTTTAAGTTGGTAAATTATTTCACTGGAAGGCGACATGCCGGTGATGATCAATTGATCGAAGTAGTTGATCTCAATGACAGAATATGTTCCTGTGGCGGGATTGAATACCGTAGATGTCTGGGAGTAACGTTTTTCGCTTACAAGCTGGGTTCGGTTTTGCGATACCGGATATACATGATCGAGGCGATAGAGGCCCAGGTCAGCGGGGTCATTGTTGGTGGCTGACTTGAATTTGTTTTTAAACTCACGGTCGAAAGGGTTCAACCCCTGATTAACAATTTCACCCGATTCGCGATCAATTTCCACTGAAAAGGTGCCTGCCATGATCAGGTCGACCATATTGCTGAAATATCCGGCTATTTGAAAATTATCGGCAGCGTTTTCGATCAGTTTTACATTGTAGAGCCATTTTGTTCCGATTGCCAAAGAGCGCTCCCGCATCAATTCATTTTCCCATGTGTATTGAAGCAGGGAATAATTGCGGCCCATGTTTCGGTTGGCGTGAATGGTTTTCAGACTTTTGTCCACGATGCTTGTGAGCAGAAAAAATCCGCGGCCGGCATCTACGAGAATATCTTCAAATCCTACAAGACCTGAAGCGTGTGGCAATTCGAGACTTTTTTTATAAAGAAAATTCAAATCTGCATCAAACAGGAGTACATCAAATTTTTCGTTTTTTGCCGCTTCTTTTTCTTTGGGAATAACCACCAGCAAATTCTTTTTGAGCTTGTCTGTGTAGGTCATAAAATTTTTTCCAACGCCCAGGATGGCTTGATCGCTGATGCCAATGGTGATGGGCGATCCCAATAGCATAAGACTGGTATTGAGTTGAAAAGCGAGAATATGAATTTCATTGTTCGTGGCATTTTCGGCGGTGGTGATGAGGTAATTTCTCCCGCCAAAACTCAGCGCGTCAAACAGCAATGGAAACATGCCATCGACCATCGGAAACTGAACAGTTACAACCTTTTCAACCGCGAGGCTATCAGTTGAAATTTGTTCGATCAGAAATCCATCTCGTTTTTTACTGGCCGTTCGAAGGGTGTAGAAGTATGCGGAATCAGCTCCAAATACAGACAGCAATTCATTGCCTTTCTGATCTGTCATCACAGGGCCCCAATGCATGGTTGACGCTTTTTGACCCAGACCGAAAAACGGCGTGCAAATGAGTACAAGGAGGATGCCGATAATATGAAGTTTGCGACGCATTATTCTACTTATCTTCGTCCATCACGAAAAAAATGCCACGTTTTTGAATGATCAGACACTACAAATATATCTTCTTATGGATGGTTTTTCTACCCGGCGTGTTGTTTGCCCAAAACAGTCCTTATCCTGAGGAAGATGCATATGAAGCCGACTCCTTGTATGCGGTCAGGAATGCATTCAAAATAGATCCTGTCCAGATTATTTTTGGTGATTTTCAGGTCTATTTTGAAAAAATGATCACCTCACACTGGAGCGTGGAAGTGGGATTTGGCCCCACGCGGCGCAATTTCAGCGCAAGCTGGTTTGACTACGAGCTCGACAATTTTGGTGAAAACGTGGATGTCAAAACCCGGTATGCCGCCTCGGCCGCTGTACGATATTATTTCTGGGACGTGGAAGAACTCGCTGGCCCATATTTGTCGCTCGCGCTTTCGCATAAACGGTTTGACAAATCATATGCAGTGGTCGATACCTCCGGCGCTCTGTCGGGAGATGTTTTTGACGACAGTCGCCAATATACTTCTGCCATGGTTTTTGCTGGATATCAGGCCCTGGGCCGATCAGGAAATATTTTCGCTGATTTTTATGTCGGCTTGGGTATTCGGCAGCGTACATTTAACATTGTGCGCAGTACGGATATTTACGACCCGATGGCCTATTCTATCGACCGGGAAAATTCATTTACCCCCGGCGTTCAGATTGGGGTGAAAATCGGTTTTGGGTTTTAGTCCTTGAGGACCGCCTTGTTCTTATTGGCCAATTGGCCGCAGGCCGCATCGATATCTTTCCCTCTGCTGCGACGCACATTCACGATGATATTGAGCCTTTCCAGAAATGCCGCAAAGGCATCTACTTTTTCCGGCTC
>JBBSDD010000243.1:0-5152 GCA_038249755.1 Flavobacteriales bacterium
CTCGTGGCGATTCATATTTACCACAGGTCTGGAGGCGATCAGCGAAATCTGCAACAGAGCAGCGCCGTGTCGTCAAAATAAGGATTGTCTCCACGGTGTTTGTCCACCGCTGTTATGATGTGATCGATCATTTCTGAAACGTGTTGGCATGAGGGCGATTTTTCCAGAAGCAGGTTTGCCAGTTTTTCCGGACCGTATTCCTCTTCGTGCTCATTTTCTATTTCGATCACGCCGTCGGTATAACAGACCACGATGGCATCCTGACCTAGTTTCATTTTGCCTACATGAACAAAAGGCAAATCGCTCAGCATACCAATTCCCACACATCCATCTTCGAGCAGGTGGGTTTCTCCTTTGTCCCATAACACAGGTGGATTGTGCCCGGCGTTTAGATAACTCAGGGTGCGTGTGGGTCGGTAAAAATATCCCAGAAACAAGGTTACAAAACGATCACCCTTCACCAGATCAATGACTTTTTTATTGAGTTCGTGGGCGATGCTTTCCAGCGTCCAGTTGGTATGTTCGATCAGTGCGCGAAGGTGCGCCTGCACGTTGGCCATCAGGAAAGCGGCGCTTACCCCTTTTCCGGAAACGTCGGCAACACAAAAAAACGCTTCGTCTTCATTGAATTCGATGAAATCGCAAAAATCGCCACCGACTTGTTGATGTGGTTTGTAAAAAGTGGCGACTTCAAAATGTTGAAAATCCTTGGTGCCACTGCCCACCATGAGGGCCTGCATTTCTGCTGCGAGCGCCAATTCGGTATTGACACGTTCCTGCTCGAGGCTTTTTTTGAAAAGTGATTTGTTTTCAATGGCTACCCCAATAATGTTTGTAAGGGTTTGCACAAAACGCATGTGTTTAATAATCGGGCTTACCCGAATCTCTTCGTCATCGATATCACCAATCAGGAAATAGGAGAGCGGTCTTTCTTTATGGAAAACCGGAATGATTAGGTCAAAACCCGCAAATGCAGGTTCAATATTTGCTTGCACGAGGGTGATATCCCGAATCTTACCAAATTCTTTCACCACATCGAGATTGCTGAAATCACGCTCTACACCGTATTGGATTGAACATTCCCAGACACTTTCTATTTTAGAGAAAAGTACAAGGCGTCTGATTAGCAACTGATTTTCAACAATCTCACGAAATTGTAGCAGAAGGTCTTCAGTAGATAAGTTGTTGTTTATTGCATTGGTGAGGTCAAGCAGGGCTTTGAGTTTAAATTCTCTCTGTTTGATCCGCTCCTGTAATCGTTCAGTTTTCATGGTTTAATGACTTTCTCAACTGGTTAATGTCATCCAAGATACCGGGAATTTTTCGGGTGTTGGCCATTTCTTTCAATTTTTCGCGCGATTCAGCCGCAGGGCTGCCAAAATAGGTCTTTCCGCCCTTCAAACTTTTTGAAACGCCACTTTGCGCAAGTACCACCGCACCGGCGCCGATGACTGCATCGCTGCGCACGCCCACCTGTCCCCAAAGCGTGACACCATCTTCAATCACCGTGACGCCGGCCACACCGACCTGTGCGGCGAGCAGACAAAATCGCCCGATCACTGTATCGTGGCCTATGTGCACCTGGTTGTCGAGCTTGGCGCCTTCGCGAATTTCTGTGAGCCCGCTCACACCTTTGTCGATGGTACATGCGCAACCGATCTCCACATCATCTCCGATCAATACCCCTCCACAACTGTGCATTTTCTCGAAGTGGGGATTGCGTTTTTTATAATAAAAAGCATGACCACCAATCACGGTATTGGCGTGAATTTCCACGCGGTCACCGATGGTCGTATTGTCGTAAATCACCACGTTGGGGTGTATGACCGTGTCAGCGCCGATCCGCACATTTTTGCCCATGACCACGCCCGGGGCGATCTGCGCCGTGGGGTGGATATTATTTGACTCCTTCGTCCAGGTCTGACGAGGCATGAAATGTAATGTGAGAAAATTGAATACCCGAAATGGGTCGTCTGACAGGATGAGTGCTTTGCCGACAGGTGCTTCCACTTCTTTGTTGATGATGATGGTGGTGGCTTTGCTCTGGAGGGCTTTGTCGTAATATTTGGGATGATCTACGAACACGATGTCGCCATGTTCGACCATGTGTATTTCGTTGATTCCCGTAATTTCATGTTCATCCTTTCCAATAAAGCTGCAATCGGTAAGGGCTGCAATTTCCCGGAGTGTATAGGGTTTTGGCAATTTCATAGAGGGTGTCTGTTGAGAGGTCGAATTACAGCATTTTTTTCCATTTGGTGTTTTTTGAGCGGTGCTCTGCAGCGGTCAAATTCTGACGAAAAAATCTGAATCAAATGGTATTCAGCGCGTGGGAATACATTCTTTCAAATTGTGAAATCAGCTATCTTTGCGGGTTTAGTCTCTCAGCCTATGAAAATACACATCCCGCTTACAATTGGCTTTTTGGTTCTTGGTTTTTTCGCGAAAGCGCAGTACTGGCAACAGGAAATCTCCTGCGAAATGGCCATCGACTTTGATGACGCAAAGCACCAATATACGGGAAGCCAAAAGCTGAAGTACAAAAACAATTCACCCGATACACTTTTTAAGGTGTATTATCATCTCCAGCCCAACGCCTTCCAGCCCGGAAGTATGATGGATATTCGCTCGCGGACCATCGAAGATCCCGATCCACGCGTTGGCGACCGCATCTCTTATCTGACACCTGAGGAGCAAGGTTTTCTCCACATCTTGAGGCTTTATCAAAATGGCAAAGCGCTTCAATATAACGAGGTAGGTACCATGCTGGAAGTTGATCTGGCCAAGCCCATCCTTCCGGGAAAAAGAGCCAAATTTGAAATGACTTTTCACGGACAAGTGCCTGAACAGGTGCGGCGCTCTGGCAGGAACAACAAGGAAGGTGTGGCTTACAGCATGACCCAATGGTTTCCCAAAATGGCGGAGTACGATATCTATGGCTGGAATGCCGACGAGTATATCGGAAGGGAATTTCACGGCGTTTTAGGTGAGTGGGATGTATCCATCACCATCGACTCGGCTTATACCCTCGGTGCCACCGGAGTTTTGCACAATGCCAAAAATATCGGGAAAGGATATTTGCCGGAAGGCCGCCAACCCAAACGCCCGGATGGCGACAAACTCACCTGGCGCTTCAAAGCAGAAAATGTACACGATTTTGCCTGGGTGGCAGATAAAAACTATGTGCACACCACCCGTCAGGTCGAAAACGGTCCCATGCTTCATTTTCTCTATCTGAATGAACCCGATCTGAAAGACGGTTGGGAGCGGCTGCCGGAATTCACCGAACGCATGGTGCAATATGCCAGCTCGAATTTTGGAGAATATCCCTATCCACAATACACCGTGGCGCAGGGTGGAGACGGGGGTATGGAATACGCCATGATTACCCTCATCACCGGCCAGCGCAAGTTGAGCAGCCTGGTAGGCGTCACAGCACACGAACTGATGCATTCATGGTATCAGATGATACTCGGCACCAACGAATTGCGCTACCCATGGATGGACGAAGGTTTTACGACCTACACATCTGCCCGTCTGATGAGCCACCTTTTCAATCCGGACGAAGACACCCGAACAGGACGCTACTACGACGGATATATATCCCTCGCCAACAGCGGCAAAGAGGAACCGATGTCCAAATTGGCTGATCACTATAACACAAACTACGCTTACGGCGCGGCGAGTTACAACAAGGGTGCGGTTTTTATCGCCCAACTCGGATACATCATGGGCGATGAAGCGCTGCAACGCGGCATTCTCCGGTATTATGACCAATGGAAATTCAAACATCCCACCGATATCGATTTTGTGCGGGAGATGGAAAAAACCAGCGGGCTGGAATTGATGTGGTACCACAATTACATGGTCAATACCACCGAAACCATCGACTATGCCATCGATACCGTGCAGGCCAATGAGGGTCGCACCTGGATCGATATGTCGCGGATTGGAAATTTTCCCATGCCGCTGGATATCGACATTACCTATACCGATGGCACCCAGACACGGGTGCACATCCCCCTGCGGATGATGCGCGGCGCAAAACCTGCGGAAGACGACATCCCTTATGCTGTCGCCATCGACTGGCCCTGGACCCATCCGGTCTACCGCCTGGCGCTGGATGTACCGCTGGAGTCGATCGCCAAAGTGGAGATAGATGCCTCAGGTCGCCTGGCGGATGTCAACCGCGACAACAATACCTTTTCCCGACAGGGGGATATTGAAATACCCGCCAACAATTAATCTGATCCATGAACAACACCTTGTTTTTCGCACTTGCAGCCTTTAGTGCTGCATGCGCTTCACCACCAGAACCCAACCAGAACCAGGAACCTGTCATCATGAACAAATACGCTACTGACACCCACAGTTTCTCCCGCCCAAATGAAGTGGCCATCACCCACCTTGACCTCGATCTCACTGTAGATTTTGAGTCGCGCACGCTCACTGGCACGGCTCTTTATCAATTGGAACGCACTGAAGGACAGAAACTCGTGCTGGATGTACGCGATCTTGAGATCATCCGTGTAAAGGATGCTGAGAATGATTCGGTGCTTGGACACCAGGTAATCAAAGGAGACAAACATGGCGATGCGCTCGAAATCGAACTTGCTGAAAATACCCAATCTGTGCAGATCAGCTATAGAACCTCTCCCGAGGCAGCGGCCCTGCTTTGGATAGAACCGGCCCAGACTTTGGATGGGAAAGCGCCTTTTCTCTTCACCCAGGGTCAGGCCATCCTCACCCGCTCATGGATACCGATACAGGACAGTCCCGCGATACGCCTCACGTATGGTGCGCGCATATCGGTACCAGATGGATTGATGGCCGTGATGAGCGCCACAAATCCCACGACGAAAAACGATTCTTCAATTTACCATTTCGACATGCCCCAACCCATCACACCCTATCTGATGGCCCTCGCCGTGGGCGATCTGGCTTTTGAGTCGCTTGGCGAGCGCACGGGCGTGTATGCGGAGCCCGGCATGTTGGCAAAAGCTGCCTATGAATTTGCCGATGTGGAAAAAATGCTGATTGCCGCCGAGGAACTTTATGGTCCGTATGCATGGGAGCGTTACGATCTGCTCGTTTTACCTCCAAGTTTCCCTTTCGGGGGAATGGAAAACCCGCGGCTCACATTTGCCACACC
>JBBSDD010000244.1:0-5150 GCA_038249755.1 Flavobacteriales bacterium
CACACAGGATATTTATTTCAATGTGATTTTGGAAGAGAATTTACCGACCGTATTGGCGGCTCCCGCCACAGGACCTCTGCCAGGCCCGGGCGCGACAATCGATCTGTACGATCCGTCGACCCATTGTTTCGAATTTGTTTTTGATGATCCGAATGAAGGCGATTCCATCCGCATCACCGCAAGTTCAGACATTTTTGATTTACCCAATTCAGAAATACTCACTGTAGGCGTAGATCGAGGAATATTGTCCTTGCCCTACTGTTGGGATGTCATTTGCGCTGATGTTCGCGACGAGCCTTATTTTGTCAATTTTGAAGTAATTACCACCAATTGTCTCGTTCAGGATACCGCAGAATTTTCGGTTCCAATTTTTGTTATTGTTCAGCCGAACGAGCTAACAGAATTTCAGCAGCCCCAGCTCGAATATGTCTGGGAATTCTATTCTACGGATACTTTCTGTATGCCGGTGACGGTTACGGATCTCAATTTCTTCGATACGCTTCAAGTCACCGCTACTTCACCTGTATTCAACCTTTCGGGAAATCCGGCTACATTCGATACGCTGAATGGAAACAATATCACAGAAGGCCAATTGTGCTGGGCCCCGACCTGTGTCGATGTTCGCCCGGAACCTTACGAAGTCACCTTCAAAGCGACTTCAAACAGCTGCAAAACGGATGACACGGAATTGTATACCGTCAATATCTTCTTGACGCTGCCAACGGAATCCGCTTCATTTTTTGAACTTCCAGCTCCGGGGACGATTATTGAGCATATTGTCGGAAGCGATTCCATCAATTTCAGCGTATTCGGAAGAGATCTCAACCCCGAAGATCAGTTGACCCTCACTGCGTCGTCCCCGGCCTTTGATAGTCCGGGAAGACCTGCGTTGTTTGAAACGTATAGCGGTCCCGAAGTTGTGATCTCGGACTTTACATGGAATCCTGATTGTCCTGATATCAATAAAGATCCTTACATCGTTACGTTTGAAATTAACTCGAAAAGTTGTCAAAAAGATGTTTCTGTGTTCTTGGATGTGGAAATACTGGTCACCACTCCGACCAAAGGAGAAATAGAACCGATCCCCAATATCTTTACCCCGAATGGGGACGGATTGAATGATGCCTGGACCATCGAGGACAAAGATGACGTTTGCCTCTTGTCATTTCAAAGTCTGGTGTTTGACCGCTGGGGTAAGGAAGTATTCCGAACAAACGACCCGGCTTTTCTATGGAATGGCACGCGGCCGGATGGATCTGAAACGAGCACGGGAACGTACTTCCGGACAATTGAATATTTTTATAAAGATCAAAGGAAAACGTATTCAGGCGATCTGCAAATGGTGGATTGAATTGACAACAGAAACCAAATTGGTCAATAATCGTATCACGCTTAATTCCCACAGTTTACAAATTCAGCAGATTACAGTTGCTTACTACGGTACAAACAGCGGTTATGCCAGGGCAGGTCGCTGTTTGTATTTTGGTCAGAGCCAAACGGGTGATAGAATCAAATAACTCAAGTTTCGCATGCGTGCAAGGAATGCGCTCGAGCAGATTTAATCTGACATTGAGTTACGTGAGCACAATTGTCAGGTCGAGTGATTTTTGAAGGAGCAAAGCGGATTCAAAAATTGAACTTAGCGACGAAGGAGCGCTCTCACTGCCTGACTGCTGGAAGTAGTACCGAAGGGAATAATCGAGACCCTTCATGAAAATCAACATGTCTGGTCAGGTCGAGTGCGCGACGAAGGAGCGTGTATCGAGACCCTCAATTGAGAGCTGAATCACGCCGCTTCTCGATACAATTTTCAACCTGAGAATCTGCTCACCTCGCTGCGCTCCGGTGGCATCTTCTATGGTTGAAAATCACTCCCTGCCACGCCAAGGCGTGGGAAGTGACCAGGTTTTCAAATATAAATGATGTGCGAAACTTGAGTTAACTTATCAAAAATATCCAATGACGGTTTATCTGATTTTAAAGTATTCATTCAGGTGTCTCTAATTCGCTGCTTGGAAAAATAAAGATCCCAAAATATTGCGACGTCTATAGGAACACCCTACAATTTCCCCAAAAACCCCTTCAAAACCGGTGTCAGTAAATCCCCTTCTTCCACCGGAATAAATTTTTGCCTGTCCTCCAAAATTGCTTTCGAAATAAGTTGCTGCTCAGTGGATTGAAACCAACCCTTCTCACTCCCACGCCTCGCCAGATACAATTGCTCCGGTTGCTGCGGCGTTGGCACCACCAAAACATTCGCGCCCAAGGTGCGCAAATCACAAAGCGTGGAATACCCCGACCGGCAAACCACCCATTCCGACCAGCTGATCATTTCCGAAAGGGCTGTATCATCGAGAAAGTCATAAACTTCCATGTCAGTCGCATAGGCGATTTTTTCGGTTGAACCTCCCAAGATTCCTCGAATCAGCACTTTCCGGCCCGGCGTTTTCTTCATCAGCTTCAAAACTTCCTTTTCAAACAAGCTGCGTTGCGGTTCGGGGCCGCTGATGAGCGCCGTCAATGCAATGTCGTTTTTGGCGGAAGCCACAGATCGCAACCGCGAAAGATTTCCCACAAATATTTTCGGAATCCTGAGAAACGCATTCTCAGTCATTTTTCCCGAAAGGGAAGCCGCACCAGGCAAGTCAGGGACCCACACTTCCGTAAAATGATCGAGCCACTGCGCCAACTTGCGGTCAAAGGCTTTTTTGAAAACTGGCACCAACAATCCGACCTGATGGGTCACAATGACGCTGGGAATTTCATGGTGATAGACCCCGTAAAGATTGTCGCTGATGATGCCGTTGATTTTTTCTTTGGCTACGATTTCACGGATCCAGGCTTGTTGTATTTTGTTTATTCCCGGCTGATGAAGGGCTCTTTTCAACAAGGCCAATCCAGCGCCGCTTTTGCTGTAGCGCATCTCTTCTGAAGGCATTTCGCGCGATTCCATTTGCGGATAACGCTTTTGTAAATAGGTCAACGAAGCGCCAGAACCGGTGAGAATCACCCGGACATTTTGCAGCAGCAAACCATCAATCATAGGCACCATGCGGCTCGCATGCCCCAGGCCCCAATCGAGTACCGCCACCAAAACCACCTTTTGCATACGGCAAATGTATACATCGAAGCTTCCGCCGCGAATAAGTATTTTTGCACCCGCAAAACCGACCACAATTTTCATGGCCAAACACAAACTCGCCCACTTTGCTGAAATGAAAACTTTCTCCTGCGTTTTCGAACCGGAGAACGATGTGATGACCGCACCGGATTTTCACATGAAAGGCAAGTGGAATGACATGTATTTTAAAAACGATCATCCCATCACCCTCGAACTCGGCTGTGGAAAAGGCGAATACAGCATCGCACTTGCGCGAAAATATCCAGCCCGGAACTTTATCGGAATCGACGTGAAGGGCGCGCGCCTCTGGCGCGGCTCGAAAACCGCCGACGAAGAAGCGATCCGAAACATCGCCTTTCTGCGGATCAAAGTGGAATTCGTCAATAATTTTTTCTCGTCAGGAGAAGTAGACGAAATTTGGCTCACCTTCAGCGATCCGCAACCCAAAGATCGCCGTGGCAGCAAGCGTCTCTCCAGCCATCTCTTCATGCAGCGCTACGCGAAGTTTCTGAAACCCGGCGGAGAAATTCACGTGAAAACCGACAGCCGTTTTCTCTACGATAGCACCATGGCGATGATTGCTGAAGCCGGGCACCACCTCATCGAAGAAACCGAAAATCTCTACGGCCCCGATTTCAATAAATTCAGCGACGACCAGCAGGACATCCTCGCGGTAAAAACATTTTACGAAAAGAAATTTCTCATCACACTTCAACCCATACACTACATCCGTTTTACCCTGAACTTAGCGCAGCGGTATCACGACCAAAGTGAGTAATGACAGCACCTATCAAAATATCTGAACAGCACCGCGACTTCTTTGCGATGGTATTTGAAGTGGTGAAACAAATCCCGGAAGGACGTGTTACCAGCTACGGTGCCATCGCACGCTACCTCGGTATGGGTCGGTCTTCGCGCATGGTGGGCTGGGCGATGAATGCGTCGCACAGCCAACCGGAATTCGTTCCCGCGCACAGGGTTGTAAACAGAAATGGCGTTCTTACCGGAAAACATCATTTTGCTTCGCCCACCGCAATGCAAGCCCTGCTCGAAGAAGAAGGGATAAAAGTGGTGGAAGACCAGATTCAAAATTTTGAAACTTACCTTTGGGACCCGGCAAAAGAGCTGGCCCTCGATTAAATCAAAAAAATGGAACTCAACAATAAAACCGTCATCGAAATTCTCGGCAACATCATGGAGCCAGAGATGAAAAAAGACATTGTATCGCTCGAACTCGTGCGCGACATGCAGGCTGGCGATGGAAATATAAGCTTTACCCTCTGTGCGCTGAATCCCGCTATGCACGCACGCAAGCGCATGGAAGACGCCTGTCGCTTTGCCATTGAGCGCAATTTCGGAAGGGAAGTAAAAGTGCATATTGACAGCAAAATTTTATCAAAAGATGACCGTGCTCCCGAGCAGCGCAAAGTGCTGCCCGGCGTGAAACACATCATCGCTGTGGCATCCGGAAAAGGCGGCGTAGGCAAATCGACCGTGGCAGCCAATCTCGCTGCTGGTCTGGCCAAAGAGGGCTATTCTGTGGGCCTCGTCGATGCCGACATTTACGGTCCGTCGATGCCCATCATGTTTGATGTGGCCCAGGAAAAACCCCGCACACGCGACGTTGACGGCAAAAATTACATTCTTCCCGTGGAAAGTCACGGGGTGAAAATCCTGTCCATCGGATTTTTTGCAGATACATCGCAAGCCATCGTGTGGCGCGGGCCGATGGCGAGCAAAGCGCTTACCCAAATGTTTACCGATGCATGGTGGGGACCGCTCGATTTTATGATCGTCGACCTGCCGCCCGGCACGGGTGACATCCACCTCAGCCTTGTTCAGGCAGTACCCCTGACCGGAGCAATTGTTGTGAGCACCCCGCAAAACATCGCTTTGGCCGACGCACAAAAAGCTGTGTCCATGTTTCAAATGGATGCGATCAATGTGCCGATTCTGGGTATCGTGGAAAATATGGCTTATTTCACGCCGGCCGAATTGCCCAATAACAAATATTATATTTTTGGTAAAG
>JBBSDD010000245.1:0-5149 GCA_038249755.1 Flavobacteriales bacterium
AAATCGCAACCAACTTACCAGCTTGTAGTCCAGGCCCAACGTGGTAAGAGATCGTCGTATCAGCGTTGAATTTTCGCCAATGCGTAACTCATGGGAAGCAGTAAAGTCAATTTTTTTGGTGATATCGACTCCGTATCCCACACCTACCCGCGTTTCAAAATCCTTCACCACGCCCTGTCCGGAACTGACAATCGGTGCAGAAAAAGTCAACACCAAAATCAGGTAGGTATGGATCAACCGGCAGTTATCCATTCCGGCGTTTGGCTGTGTGGTAATAAATTTTTATTAAAGCGGTGTCGCGTAAAAAATCAATTCTTTTTATATCTACTTTATGGATTTCCAAACCAGTTCTGAAACGCAAATCTTCAATTAAATCAGCTTCCCGATCCGGTTTGATCAGATCGATATTTTCGTATTCAAGTATTTTAGAAAATTCCGGTTTCATAAAAACATTGCCCTCAATCAAAAACGCGGCAAGAATGATGATGGCATTGATGGCAAAAAGTTCGAGTACATTGCCTCCATTTATTGAGCAAATCAGGCCAATGGTAATAGACATAAACAGATAGGTCATATCCCGGGCCGAAATATCTTCCGTGCGGTACCGCAACATGGCAAAAATCGCAAAGAGGCCAAACGCAGCTCCAATGCTAAAGCCAGTGTTGGAATTTAATAAAAATGTAATGATGAAAATAATAAGATTGAACATAAAAAAAGTGAAGAAAAAATCAAATCTTCCATACACCTTATAGTAAATTAAGCGCACCAAGATCAGCATGCTTGCGAGGTTGATAGCCAGACGAACAAAAAAATCAGCTTTGAAACGATCCAGTTGAAAAGTGAAAAAATCATTTGTAACTGCAGGAGCGATGGGATCGACTTCCATAAATCCGGACATCTGACCAAAAAGTAGATTCGTGCCAGAAAAAAGAGCAAAAACTCCAAGCCATTTAAATGATTTACTCAAGTTGCTCAATGCTTTATTTGACATGGTTTATTTTTTGAATTTTCTTGAAAATAGTTTTGAAATTATTCGATTTTAAGGCAGGATCAAGCGCGCTCATAGCCATACAATATTTACTCAGTGAGAATTCTGACAGCCCAAGCTGTCGCATCCTCCTGACTACGGGAGATGAATGGATATGTTCCTGCTTCACTTCTAAAATGGCCAGACTACCGAAATCTGAAGATTTGGAACCCATAGAAAATCGGATATTAAAATCAAGTGAAAAACGCTCTTCTCCTGATTTTGCAATGAATCCGATTCGATCATAATCAATTCGCGCCGTAGGAATGAGCGCATCAGGACAATGATTTGGAACCTGTTCTTTGATGAAGTTTTTCAATTCAACCGAAAAGGGCCAATTCATACCGTCGGTCAGAACCCGCTCTTTGGTCGTAACGCTTTTATTATTTTTAAACTTTGCCTCAAGGAATGTGGTCTTGGTGTGGGGATATGATCGGTATCTTATTTTGATTCTGTTTTTAAATCCGCGTTGGTGATTTTGATAAAATATTTTTTCAGGCGTATCAAAATAAAGTGAATTATAGGGGGATATCACCAAACCTTCGGCATTTATCAGCAAATAGTTTTCGGTCAATTGACTGATTATTTCCGGACATCTCGAAATGTGAAAAGCATATTTCCGATCGAGCCTTTCCATTAAAACCTCTTCGGGCATGTCGGCCAGATTAATTTGGGAAAATGCAGCCAGAGCCCCATTCAAATTGGAGAAATAAATTTCGCTATTCATATGCGTAAACTACCCTTTCGGTTAATTCGCCTTCCGCATTGTGCGTTAGTTTTAAAATGCGAAAGCCTTTGCTGTCATATGAAAACGTTTCATTTTTCTTGATCTCCCCTTTGCTGTTGCGTTCCACCTCAGATATTTTTTGGCCGAATTTATCATATTCGTAATCCTTGGAGGAAATTAACGTACTGTCGCGACTCCAGTCCTTTTCAGAAACCAAAAGACCTTTGACATATTCATAAGTGCTGTGATTGAAGCTGGCCGGCTTTTCTTCTTTTGCCTTTTGAGGTCCTTCCTCTTTCAATTCGGAAATTAACAATCCCTGAGCGTAACTGCGCTTTTCCAGGATTTTTATCGAACCGTCTTTATCAAATTCTTTTCGTTCGATCCATTCCCCTTGTTTATCAAATTTTTCAATAAAAGAAAAATGAGGCAATTCTTCCACTCCCTTATCGAATTTATAGGTGGTTTCAGTCATGGATTTGACACCATATGTTCTAATTAATTTTTTTGACTGCCCCTGAGCACCGATGGAAATCAAAGTGAAAAGAGCCCAAAATACAATTCGGAAAACCATCATCGGTACACTATAATATCATCCAATATCAGCTCTTGCTTCTTTTCGGAAATTTCCACTTCGATACTTATTGCTTCAGGAGAATTTTGCATGATCATTTCCACTTCTGAAGTTTCCGGATTGAGAGAGCAATCTTCTGAAAGTGCATAGATGGTATAACGACCTTCGCGCAAATAAGGAAACCAAAATGTGCCGTCCGGTCCGGTTCGCACCCTTTCAAAATAAGAGGGATCATCTCCGGCAATGATATACACATCTTCGTCTACTGCGTAATATTCGAAACGCAATTCAGAACAGTTGCCATTGTATTCCAAAATATAAACTTTGCCCTGTATAGATGCCAACCCACCCTCGCCGGGTTCTTTTTCACATGAAGAAAAAGTAAAACAAAAAAGAAACAAGAAAGGAGAGAGAAACTTTAATAAACCCATAGATCCGAATAGACGAAGTGCGGCAAATATCGTAAATTTTTTGTCTGATTCTGAAACGAATGAATCTTCAATAAATCCAGACTTAACGTATCAATAAAATTTGCCCTGCCTTCTCTACAATGTCACCGGTAATGGTATTTCTGTAATGTATGAAATAGGCGTATAGACCCGGTGGTGCGTAATAATTGCTCCCTTCCTTGCCCCCATTCCAGCCCTGGTTCATATCCGTAGTGGAAAAAAGTTCGCCTCCCCATCTGCTCATGATGACCAATTTAAAATCATTCGGATCAATTTCCATCCCGTAAACTTTGAATATATCATTGAAACCATCTTCATTTGGGGTGAAACTGTTGGGGATAAAAACAGCATTAATCCTTTCGGTAAAATGCGCGATAAGTCTGGTAGGTGAGAATAACTTATATTGTATGGCGCTCACATTTTCATTCTCCACATCGACACCATAGACCACTTCCCAATGTGAGAATTCATAATTTCCACGAGGAATGGCCTCGAAAATAAATGTTTTATCTCCCAACATCTGTTTTTCATACGGAAAGTCTTTGACGAGGGTATCCGGTATTTTTATCCAACAACCAACATTCCGGGGATTTACATCCAGGATGAGGGGATAATTTTGCAACTCAACATAATTTGCAATAACAACATCGGGGCTTGCGAAATTGAGTTCGATTTCCGGTGAAAATTCATCAGGGAGTGGGCTTCCATTCAGAACGCTCCAGTGAGAGAATTCGTGAAAAGGAGCAATGGGGTACGTTTTTACGCGCAAAGGGATATCGCCAGGTACCATCCTGTTTTCCGGAAGGGCTTCGAGAATTTCATCTTCTAAAACAACAGCACCCGTCTCAGGAGGCATAACGTTAAACTGTACATCATAAATAATTTCGTAAAAAACAGCTGTAATACTCCCATCAGACTCGAGGACAAAAGTCACTTCACTCTGATTTGCAGGTTCATTCAATCCGATGGATGATTGCCATATTTCAAAACCCCAACCTGCAATTGGTTGCCCGGCCAGATCATTGTTTACAGAACCATACTGTTGCACTGTCATTGGAAATGAATTGTACATGGTGCCATTCAACACGATATTTCCGGTGTTTGGCGGAGATACATTCAATGTAAGGTTATATAATACGTCAGGAGTAAAGTGAGCAGTGAGGGTATCGTTGGCTGTAAAGTTTACAACAATCTCTTCGGTAAGCTCGTCTGGAGTGAAGACTGTATTATTGCTGGTCCAATGACTGAAGGTAAAACCATCATTGGCTTGCGCCTCAAAGCCAGCGTTGATCCCTCCAAAATATGTGACATCGTACGGATAGATCTCAATTTCAATGGATGGAAGTTGGATGGATCCACCTTCGGGAGGATCAGCATAAAAAGTGATATTATAGGGTCCGTCCAATTCTTCGTAACAATCCAAAAAACTGTTGTTGATAATCGCGCATCGCTCGTTTATAAAATCCCTGATTTCCTGCACATTGCCCTCCCACTCAGCCATAGATCCGCCCCAACGATTGATGTGTTGCGGCATTTCAGGTTCAAGCAAACCCACCAGGCTGTCAAGATGTTGAATCATAAACTCACAGGAAAAGTGGTTGCTGGCCAGATCAGAATATCTGTTGATATAATCTGCAAAGAATGTTTCATTATTCAACAGTGTATTCCAAATTGGTACGTGACCTTGACCTCCCGGATCTCCGAGCTGTTCGGGATCACAAATATTCGCATTTGCCGTTTGATCGGGAACGCCTGTAAAGTTTACATAATGCCCAAATGACGCGTCCATATCCCAGAGGATGTAACGCCATTTTCTCTTGTCTCCGTTGGGATTTCTACCTCTCCACCAACCCGTATTCCAATTAAGCCAATCGGCACAAACGATATATGAGTTGAGGACAAAATAGTCGATCAAACTTCCCGTATTGTAACGCTCGTCTACATATTCATAGTTTGCGGGATCTGTCATGTCATTTCCAAGAATGAAATTTCTCAAATCATCCCAATCGGCACCAGAACCGAACTCCTCCCATGTTCCTCCCCAGGTTTTCAAAAAATCGATATCATATTTGCCCTGATCATAATAAATGCGGGTAAAATCATGGTCATCTACTTTCTCGCGCAAATCATACACTCCCCAATATTGTCCATTGACATACATGACGCATGGTTCATACGAACGTTCATCCATACGCAATCCGGCCAATTGACTGAGCGACTGAACATAAGCATCGCGAATATGGGCACCTCCCTGTTCAAACGGGTAGTTATCACTGGCCGCAGCTTTGATGATCAGGCGTTGATAATCTTGTCGGTCCGAGGTACGGAATATGGGATAGTGCAATTCGTGCCCATTGCCAAATTCATCCCTG
>JBBSDD010000246.1:0-5143 GCA_038249755.1 Flavobacteriales bacterium
AACGAACTGGAGGCCAATGAAGCCATCGACCTGACTATGACTATTTCCGGAAAGGGAAACCTCACCTTGATAAAAGCCCCTTCCGTTATTTTTCCGGAAGATTTTGACGCATATGATCCCGAGCAAAAAGACAGGATATCGGTCAATGCCGGAGGAGTAAGCGGCAGTCGGACCTATCAGTATCTGGTAATACCCAGATATCCGGGGAAATATGAAATTCCGGCGCTTTCATTTTCCTGGTTTGATCCGGTGAAAGAAAGGTACTTTACCGAAACGAAAGGACCCCTGGAATTTGCAGTCAGCGGAGAAAATGGTCTCGTACCCGAAGATGGAGCCACGCGGACCCAAAACAGGGTGGAACAGACCCGAAATGATATCCGGTATATCATGACAGATTCGAAAGAGTTTGTGAAAAACGGTCATGGATTCTTTGGTGGTTTGGGTTACTATATCGCCCTCTCATCCCCCGTTTTGCTTTTTCTGGGATTTGTCGTTTTTAGCAAACGTCAGAAATCCCTCCAGAGCGATGTGTCTGGAAACAGAAAACGAAAAGCGAATAAAGTCGCACTCAAAAGATTGTCCACTGCCGAAAAAGCGATGAATGAAAACGATAGTACGTTGTTTTACGCCGAAATATTCAGTGCGCTTTACGGATACCTCGGCGATAAACTCGGAATACCCGCCTCCAATCTTTCCCGGCCCATGCTGAAGCAAAAAATGGTGGATGCTGGCATTGAAGAGGAAGTATCTTATGAAGCATTGCGCATTATTGAAACATGCGAAATGGCCAGGTTCGCGCCCGTTACGGAACAAAGCGATTTTAGTTTTTATAAACGAGCAGTCGGATTGATTGAAAAACTGGAGGGATCGATCAAATGAGAAAATCCATTTTTACCATTTTACTTTTTATCTCGGCATTTTCCTGTTTTGCTGAAGATGAAGTGATGGCTTCGGCCAACGAAGCTTTTCAGGCAGGAAACGATGCATACAAAAACGGAGACTATGCTGCAGCGCTCAAGCAGTATATTGCTGCCGACAGTCTCGTGGATGGGCTTGCCCTAAATTTCAATCTGGGCAATACCTGGTTCAAGCTCAAAAAATTTCCGGAAAGCATTCTTTATTACGAACGCGCTTTAAAATACGAACCTGGAAACGAAGATGTGCGATACAATTTGCGGTTGGCCAATGACCGTATTGTGGACAGGATTGAAACCCTTCCCAAATCAAAGATCAATATCTGGTGGGACGATTTCCGCTACGGAATTGGACCTGACGGTTGGGCATATATTTCGCTTGGTTTCATTGCGCTCACTGTTTTATGCTTTTTGTTGTACTGGATGGCGCGAACTTCTTCCATGAAGAAATTTGGGTTTTTTGCCGGGATTGCTTTGCTGTTGCTCACGATTGCGGCACATACGGTAGCCCAAACTGCGCAAAAACACCGGCACACCTATATTTCCGCAGTGGTTTTTACCGATAAGGTGGATATCAAAAGCGAACCCCGGGATGTTGCCACCAATGTTTTCGTATTGCATGCCGGCACCAAGGTTTTTATTCTCACAGAAGACGAAAACTGGTACGAAGTAGAAATAGCCAGCGGAAACAGAGGCTGGCTTAAAAAGTCGGAAGTGCGGGAAATTTAAAATCCGGGCCAAAAGGCCACATATCTCCAGTTAGAAAAAGCTTAAACCGTCACTGCCTGATTGACGCTCCGGTACGGGAACATATTGCAAATTCGCCTTCTGGCGAATCGCGTGCGTGAATCTGCATTCAAAAACTTGTTGTACACATCGCGCGATACATCGAAATACTCAAAGCTCAAGCCATCCGAGAAATCAAGGGTGAGTGTTTGTTTTTTGTATTCGAAATTGACGATCTGCGCATTGGTGATCGTTTCGGTGTACGACTCAATGCCTCTGATACGCGTTTCGGGGGCTATGCTCACCAAAAAATGATAGGCTTCGATGAAAGACTTGCTGCGCTCTTCAGCCAGGATGCGTTCATCTTCATCCTGAAATTTGTCCGGATGATTCTCTTTCATAAAATTGCGGTATACCGTTTTCAGTGCATTTAAATCGGCGGTATTTCCTACTGCGAGGAGTTTGCGGCTATCGGTAATTTTTGACATCTTAAAAAGAGGAATTGATGAACGGGGATTTTATGAAAAGCATTCTGAACGTTACTATTTTCAAAAGGCGTGCAAAGTTGCGGGTTTTAAACTGAATATGCAAATCTTTAGAATTGATTAACGACTGGTGTAGATTCTTGCTCTGATTTCCCAAAGCTCCAGAAACAAAAAGTTCCGTTTTCCGCCGAAGATCGGTTGATTCGATGCATGATAAACCAATTAAAAATAGCCTATTTTTGAGCGAATGGTTTTTACGAAAAGCAATCAGATCGATGGATAATATTCTGGACGTAGTAGAAGAACCGGGGCCGGATGTCCGTGAGTCCAATCTTTTGCAAAATATATGGTTTTATCCGACGGCGACTTTCAGGTTTGTTCTCAAACACAAGCCGAACAAATATGTGAACCTGCTATTTCTGCTGGCGGCATTTGTTAATTCTTTGAGCAGATCGGGTAGTACAACCTTTAACAGCGATAGTTCCAATATTTTTTCGATCATTTTACAGATTTCGGTAGCGACTCTATTCGGATGGATAATTTATTACGTTTTGGCCTGGGCAACACACCAGACTGGAAAATGGCTGGGAGCCGAGGGAGATTTATTGCAGGTAAGAACTGTTCTGGCTTGGTCACTCATTCCCACTATTTGTATATTGCTGTTGATTCTTCCGCAAATTGTCTTGCTCGAAGTTGACTATTTCTCTGATATAAAATAGCGTTATATGTGCCATTCGAGCGCGATTGGCTTTCGCTTTTTATTTATTGAGTCCGCAGAATTTTAAGAGCAGTTTCGAGTTTGTCAGAATTTTACCGAAAGGCCTCCTCCCCCGCCGAAGCGGTTGTCATAACTCGCCATGAGCGAAAAATTTCGCGAAAGCAAATATTCTACGCCTATTTGCCACGTGATCTCATCCCGGTAGTTCAATTTTGATGGAAAATATCCAGATTTTATTTTGTAATCTTCATAATTACGGGAATTCATTGTAAATATCCTTTCTGTGCAGAAATCGGACAAAGCTTACTTTTTCGTCTTCAATTTCTAGTCCGTATCGGTAATCTTTATATTTGATTCTGTAATAGTTTCGAAATCCTTTTAACTTCTCAATAATTTTTAAATCCCGGATGCTTTTACAATTTTGAACGCTCTCAATTGTCTGAGCGACTGCAATTTTAATCTTTGGATCCCTTATTTTCTTAAGGTCTTTAGAAAACGATTTGTCTATGTAGACGATCATTTCTTCAGTTCCGATATAAAAGCTTCTGTGTTTACATATTCGCCTGTTCTACCGTTTTGAATCGCACGGGCCAATCCCATATCTTCAGCATCCTTTTGGGAAATTATGCTTGTTTTGATACCGAGTTTCTTTGCAAGGGCGAGCAGCAACTTAAGGTCAGAATCCGAATCGGATGAAAGTATTGCAGTTTTCATAATAAAATTTTGAGTTTCGAAGATAGAACATTTTATGCTTTGATCGTTGCGTTCATCTCTTCCAGTCAACAATCAAGGTGGATGCCAGAAAAGCATAAAAAAAGATTGGCATCTTCCCTGCCTGGCCAAAGAACATTTTGTGCTTTCAGATCCCGAAAATGTCTTTTCCATTTGCCCCGCTCATTTTCAATGTAATCTAACCCGCGATAAGCTCTAAATCTAAATGTCCGCCTATTTCAAAATCGATTTTAAAGTTCCAATGGTCATATCCGTTTTGGAATATGGTATGGCTACGAACCAATTTCTCATCAAATGCATAAAATGGTGATGGCCTCCTTTTGTTCTCACTTTGAACCAACCATGCATTTCAACCAATTCATGGAGAGAAATCTATTTCACCAAACTACAATAGAACATGAACGTCAGGCAAAATTGTTCTAACATTCTTTTAGAAATGCCTTTAGATGAATATGCGATACCAGGCAACGTCAGCTGGACCCGCCATCGCGTTTGGCTGAGTTGGGTTAAAATCGCCAAGACAGGCCTCCTCCCCCGCCGAAGCGGTTGTCATAACTCGCCATGAGCGAAAAATTTCGCGAAAGCAAATATTCTACGCCTACCTGCCACGTGATGTCATCCCGGTAATTTCCCGATTGACCAGAATTCTCCGGATTAAAATCATTTACCCAGCCCACATCAAATTGGTATTCATATTCACCATAGATCACCGTTCTTGGAAACACCATAATGGCACGGCCCAAACTTATTTGCGGCCGCAGTTCACTGTCTATGCGCACATCCAGATTGAACATGTACGGCGTAAAAAACCGGATACCAACGATGGCAGTTGGGTTCAGTTCATCATAGGAATCTTCTGTTTCATTCTCCACATTTATTCCACCGAAAACCCTGAAATAGTCATACAAAAAGTGCTCGTAAGTCAGTTCGCCTTCCAGATTCTGATTCCAGCCATATTCCATTCGAAGGCCAAACATGTTGCGGGTATTGGCAGCTACCAGATTGAGCTCGGTAAGATGCGAAGCCACATCCAGCATGCCCCAATTGTAATAATGATTGCCTTCATTCACCAGTTTTTTTAGTGGATAGGGCTTCATGCGCGGGTCGCGGATGGTATCGTAGCTGACTATCCTGGCCATACCACCCATCATGTGATAGAGCACATGGCAATGAAAAAACCATTCGTTGCTTTCATTGGCGTCAAATTCAATGACCATCTTTTGCATGGGCGGCACATTTACGGTATGCTTCAGCGGCGAATACGCCCCGTTGGCATTGATCACCCTGAAAAAGTGACCGTGTAAGTGCATGGGGTGGTGCATCATCGTAAGGTTGTTCAGGGTAAAGCGGACCACCTGGACTTTTTCGATTTTTATTTTGTCGGCTTCCGCCAAAGGCACACCGTTCATGCTCCAGACGTAGCGCCACATATTTCCCGTAAGGTTTAACAACACATCTTTGCGTGGACGGTCTTCGTCAAAATCAGTTTTTTCCGGCGATTGGAGATACTCGTAATTGTATTCGGCAAACATGCCCATTCCGTCCATTTTCATCTCGCCCCCGTTCAT
>JBBSDD010000247.1:0-5142 GCA_038249755.1 Flavobacteriales bacterium
AACCTTATAAACGCGGGAATTGCCGTAGACTATAGCATGGGATTCGCAGATCGACCCGGATTTAGATCGGGCACATGTACGCCCCATTTCTTTTTTGATTTGGAAAAACAAGAAACCACGCCCTTAAAGATTGTTCCCCTCACGATCATGGAAGTCACACTGCAGGATTACATGGGCCTTTCGGCAAAAGAAGCGATGCCCGTGTATCAATCATTCATCGATCAGGTGAAAGCGGTCAATGGAACTTTTGTCTCGCTTTGGCACAATGAGTCGCTCAGCGAATGCGGAAAATGGAAAGGGTGGCGTGAAGTATATACATTTATGACAAACCTTGTCAATTCAGGCGCTCGATACGGGGAGAAGGATTAAAAACTTTGTGCGACCTTTAGCGGGTTATTCTTATTGTTTTTGAAAGGGACCATCGTATTTTCCATTACCAATTACATTGCCGGAGATCAGCGTATGCACCGCATCTGCACGGCACTTGTCCAGGATGGATTTCATGTGACGCTAATTGGCAGAAAACCAAAGGAACCCAGTGATTTGACCGAATATGTATTCAAAACCCGGCAGATTCCCTGTTTTTTCCCAAAGGGTAAAGCTTTTTATTTTGAATATAATTTTCGACTTTTCTGGCGACTTTTATTTACCAAAGCGGATATTTTTGGTGCAGTAGACCTGGATACAATTCTCCCTGTTTTGGCTATGGCCTGGCTGAAAGGTAAAAGAGCGACCTACGATGCGCACGAATATTTTACGGAAGTGCCCGAAGTATATGCCAGACAGGCTATTCGCAAAATATGGAAGAGGGTGGAACGGTTTGCACTTCCGAAAATGGATGCGCATTATACCGTAACTGAATCAATCGCCTTGCTTTTCAAGACCGAATACAATTTGAATTTCACGGTGATCCGAAATCTATCCCGATTGAAGGAAAACCGACCGGGCACGTCGGGAGAAAAATTCATACTTTATCAAGGTGCCCTCAACAGAGGCAGGGGTTTGGAAAAACTAATCGAAGCGATGCCCTCGATTGATATGAATTTGAAGATAGCCGGCAGGGGTGATGTGGAAATGGAATTACACGCGCTGGTTAAAAAGCTCGGCTTACAGAAAAAAGTGGACTTTTTGGGATTTCTAAACCCTGAACAACTGGATAGAATTGATTATCAGGCTTTCTTGGGCTATAACCTTTTGGAAAATCAGGGGAAAAGTTACTACTACTCTTTGGCCAACAAGACTTTCGACTACATGCAAGCCGGGATTCCCGTTTTGTGCAGTTCATTTCCTGAATACCTTGCATTGGAAAAGGAATATCCGTTTATTTATTTTTCAGAACCGACGGTTTCTGAAATAATTCGCTCGGTAAATTTCCTGATCAACAATCCCGCGGAGCACGAAATTCGGAAACAGGCGGCTTTGGAAGCGAAGCAGGTTCTCAATTGGGAGATGGAACAAATAAAATTGGCGCAAATTTATAACGACCTTTTCGGTTAAATAAAAATTATTGGTGATTTGAATATCTTGTTTGTCACATCCTGGTATCCCTCAAAACTTGATCCTACGAACGGAAATTTTGTGGAGCGTCACGCGCTTGCGCTGATTTCGCAGGGACATCATGTGCGCATCGTACACGAGGGATTCAGCCACCGCATATTGTTTCCCTCGCTTGAAAGGGAAATCGTAGCAGGCATAGAAATTTTTCATTTGTATCTGCCAAGATCGTTGAAAGGTCAAATAGGGGTGCGAAAAGCAATTGCCCGGCGATTTTTGAAGCGACTCCACATCAGTGGTTTGGGGGTCGACATCGTGCATGGGCAAATATTTTATCCTGTTGGTCCCTTCGCCGTTTTCCTTTCCGAAAGTCTAAAAGTTCCTCTTGTTTTTACAGAACATTGGTCTGGATATTTGCCGTCAAATGCGGATAAACTTGCACCTGATTTAATTCGAAATACCCGGTCTGTAGTATCGCGATGCGCCTGTGTGATGCCTGTTTCAGAACAATTGCAATCTGCCATGCAGGATTTGGGATTTCAGGGAAACTACGAAGTGGTCTTCAATGCGGTAGATGCCAACCTCTTTTTTCCAATTTCGGAAAAAGAAAAAAAAGGCTTTACCTTTCTTCATGTCAGCACTTTTGCAGCAGTCAAAAATGTGGAGGGAATACTAAGGGCTTTTGCAGTTTTCCAGCATAAAAATCCAAATCTGGAAGCAAATTTACAAGTGGTGGGGGATGGAGATTTGCTTTCATTGAAAAATTTTATAGAAAGTGAATTGCCTGATCTGAAGAATTTCACTTTGTTGGGAACACAGTCGTATGGAGGCATTGCGCGACTTATGCAACATGCGGATTGTTTTGTGCTTTTCAGTAACTATGAAACATTTGGATGTGTGGTTGCCGAATCGCTTTGTGCTGGGGTGCCGGTAATTTCAACGCCTACCGGTGCAATTCCTGAAATGATCAATGACGCCAATGGAATCCTGATTCAACCCGCAGATGAAGCAATGCTGAGCCGTACCATGGAGAAAATGGTGTCCAGAAAAAATCTATACGATAGAGAAACTATCCACCTTCAAGCCACCTCCAGGTTTTCTTATCCGATTATTGCCCGACAATTTGAGCAAATTTATAAGAAAGTCCTTTCAGCGAAAGCTTCAGACGAATAAAAAAATCCGAATAAAACTTATTTCTGCCGGATAAAAATCTTGATCGGTATACCCGTCAAATCAAAATTCTCCCTCAATTTGTTTTCGAGAAACCGCTTGTACGGATCTTTCACATATTGGGGCAGATTGCAAAAGAAGGCAAATGCCGGTTTGTGCGTGGGAAGCTGCATCACATACTTTATTTTGATAAATTTTCCCTTGATCTGCGGCGGTGGATGGCTTTCAAGGATGGGTTGCATCACGTCGTTCAGTTTGGAGGTCGAAATCCGGGTACGCATATTCTCATGCACCTGCATGGCGGTTTCGACTGCTTTGTGAATCCGTTGTTTGGTCAGGGTGGAGATGAATAAAATTGGGACATCCACATAAGGCGCGATGCGCTCGCGGATGGTGTCTTCAAATTCCTTCATGGTCTGGGTGCTTTTTTCTACCAGGTCCCATTTATTCACCAAAATTACAACGCCTTTTGAATTTTTTTCAATGGTGAAAAAAATGTTCAAATCCTGTTTTTGCATGCCTTCCTGCGAATCGATCATAAAAAGGCAAACATCACTTTCTTCAATGCTTCGAATCGAACGCAGTACCGAATAAAATTCCAAACTCTCATGTACCTTGCTCCTTTTTCGGATACCAGCAGTATCAACCAGATAAAAATCAAAACCAAATGCTTGGTACCGTGTAAGCAAAGAATCACGGGTGGTGCCTGCTTCGGGTGTCACGATATTTCTTTCCTGACTCAGAAGGGCATTGATGAGCGAAGACTTGCCCACATTGGGTTTCCCCACGACGGCAATTTTTGGGATGTCCAACTCGGGTACTTCATCCCTGTTGGGAAAAGTCGCCACAAGCGCATCGAGCATATCTCCGGTCCCTCCACCATTTGAAGACGATATGCAGTGCACCTCGCCCAGTCCAAAACTGTAGAATTCGCTTGCCTGAATGATTCGATCGTTCGTGTCCACCTTGTTGGCGACCACCAAAATGGGTTTTTCAGACTTTCGTAAAAATTGGGCGATCGCCTCGTCGTGGTCCGTAATTCCGGTCGTTACATCAAGAAGAAAAATAATTGAAGTCGCTTCGTTGATCGCCAAATGGACCTGCTTTTTGATTTCCTCTTCGAAGATATCTTCCGAATTGATGGTATACCCACCTGTATCGATCACGGAATATTCCACGCCAATCCACTCCGCTTTTCCGTAATGACGATCGCGCGTAACTCCGCTTTCCGCATCCACGATCGCTTCTCGGCTTTCTGTAAGTCGGTTAAATAAGGTCGATTTACCCACGTTTGGTCTTCCGACAATAGCAACAATATTGGCCATGATTAAGATTTGTATCCGAACGCCTTCAGGCGGTTTGATTTGTTTCTCCAGTCTTCGTCTACTTTAACGAAGAGCTCCAAAAAGACTTTGTTTCCGATGAATTCTTCCATGAGTTTACGCGCTTCTGTACCTACTTTTTTCAATCGTTCACCTTTGTGTCCAATCAAAATGCCTTTTTGAGACTTGCGCGATACGTAAATGACAGCAGCTATTCTTACGAGCTTTTCTTCTTCTTTATAAGTTTCTATCTCGACTTCAACGGAATAGGGAATTTCTTTCTGGTAATTTTCAAGAATTCGCTCCCTGATTATTTCAGATGCAAAGAAACGCATTGGACGGTCAGTAAGCGCATCTTTATCAAAATAAGGTGGTGCTTCGGGCAAAAGTTCACGGATACGCTTGTTCAACAGGTCCAGACCAAATACATGCAACGCCGAAACAGGATATACTTCTCCTCTCGGAAAAACTTTTTTGACGCGTTCCATGGTTTTTTCGAGATCCGCCTGATTGGACATGTCTATTTTATTCAGCGCAATCAGCAACGGAATCTCCATCGCATTGAGACCAGTTTCAAATCCCAGGAATGTAAGATGCGGATCGGTAATGTCAATGATCATAAGAAGCACGTCGGCATCTTTCAATGACTCTTTGACAAAAGTCATCATCGATTCCTGAAGGGCATACTTTGGTTCGAGCATGCCAGGGGTGTCACTGAACACAATTTGAAAATCTTCTTCATTGACAATTCCGCGAATTCTGTGACGCGTTGTTTGTGCTTTTGGCGTAATTATCGAGAGCCTTTCACCAACAAGTTGGTTCATCAGGGTTGACTTTCCGGCGTTGGGTCGCCCGATAAGATTGACATAACCAGCTTTGTGACTCATTTGAAAAAGAATTTTGTAGTCAAAGAAACAAAATATATATTTGCACTCCTATTTAGGGACGTTCTCAGGAGCGTTTTAGCAAGGAAAATCAAACAACGAATCGACGTTGATTTAAAAATATTGCGGGGTGGAGCAGTTGGTAGCTCGCCCGTACGGGAGGTCGTCAGATCGAGTCTTCCAAAAGATTTCACAGCTCAAAGGAGATGTAGTAAAACGATTGCGGGGGGGAGCAGTGGGTAGCTCGCCCGTACGGGAGGTCGTGAGATCGA
>JBBSDD010000248.1:0-5137 GCA_038249755.1 Flavobacteriales bacterium
ATGTGGCGGTGCTGCTAAGACTTTGCAGGGAAATTTTATCTCCCCGCCGAACATTGATGTCAAGGTTGCGGAATAACCACTGAGCGCCGGCTTTTTTACCCATATTCCGAACATGCAAAATCTGATCTCCGGCATCCCGGTTTTGCTGAAAGATAATGGCGGGATACTTTCGGGTGGACGGCTGAATGTCATCAACATTGATTTTTTCAAGCAGCTTTTTTCGACTCGTGGCTTGTTTTGATTTGGACGCGTTGGCACTGAAACGGCTGATAAATTCCTGCAATTCTTTCTTTCGGTCTTCGGCTTTTTTATTGGCGCTGCTGCGCTGTCTCAATGCAAGCTGACTGCTCTCATACCAAAATGTGTAGTTACCTGTATACAGTTTAACTTTGCTGAAATCGATATCCACCACATGGGTGCAAACCGTATCCAGAAAGTGTCGATCGTGCGATACGACGATGACCGTGTTTTTGAAATTCAAAAGAAAATCTTCGAGCCAAACAACAGTTTCAGAATCCAAATCATTGGTTGGTTCGTCCAGAATGAGCACATCCGGATTCCCGAAAAGCGCCTGAGCCAAAAGCACACGCACCTTTTGAGCTCCACTCAGATTTTTTAAAGGCAAATTGTGCATAGACTCTTCAAGTCCCAGACCGGATAACAGACTCGCAGAATCACTTTCGGCATTCCAACCGTCCATCTCAGCAAATTCTGTTTCCAGTTCTGAAGCTTTCATGCCATCCTTTTCAGAAAAATTTGATTTCGCATAAATGGCTTCCTTCTCCTGCATAATGGACCAAAGTCGCTTGTGCCCCATCATAACCGTATTTAAGACCAGTTCCTCATCAAATTCACTGTGGCTTTGGTTTAATACAGCCATCCTTTTTCCTGGCTCAAGATAAATGTGTCCGGTATTGGGGTCAATCTCACCGGAGAGTATTTTCAGAAAAGTCGATTTACCCGCACCATTCGCACCAATAACGCCATAGCAGTGGTCGCCGTAAAATTTAATGTTTACTTCGTCGAAAAGAATACGTTTCCCGTATTGCAGAGAGATATTTTGGGTTTCTAACACAGATTTGATTTTGGGCAGGCAAAAGTACAAAAATCAATCCGTCGAGCTGTATCATAAAACCTGAAAAGCCAAATTATCCCTTAGTTTCGTTGATAGTGGAAGCTGTATATAACCCTTGCTAAAAGTGGACAACATATTCGCATCAAGTTTTGCTTTGAAGACCGGAGTGGTTTTTATTTTATAAAAATTTGAAAATCAATAATTTGTAATTATATCAAAAAAGGAAACCGACTAACTGTTCTTTCGTATCTCTCATAAGATATTGTGACAATTGTATTGAACAATCGGTCGTGGAGAAATAAGTAAATTGAAACGAGAATTCAGTTGTACAATAATTCTCGCCACATACCTTTAACAAAAGTTTTAAAATTCAAATGATCAAATGAAAAACTTATTTTCTCTGCTCATTTTCTGCTCGTTCTATGTTTCATCTTTTACATTGTGCGCAGAATCTAATAAGAATGCCAGCACAACTGACCTTTCCGTATTGCTGGATTCTGCAAATAAGGCATTGCAATTATCACAAATTGATCAAAGTCTGGCTTTAATCTATGAAATAGAACCACTTTTGAATGACAAAACCTCAGATGATCAACTATTTAAATATTTATTCATCAAGGCCTCGTCTAAGTTTCAAACCTGGCAATTAAAAGATGCTGAAAAGTCCTACTTAGAGGCATTGGCTCTGGCGACTAAACTACAGGATACCACCAAAATTTTGGTATCCTATTCAGGACTCTCAAATACATTTTCAGCGCAAGCGAAGCACAGGGAGGCAATCCAATATCAAGAGTGGGCGATGAAATATGCTGGCGCAGCAGATAGCTCTACTTATTACGCACTTCATGCCAATATTGCATTGTCTCATATCAATGCTTTGGAATATGAATTGGGATTGAAATATTTGATAATAGCCAAGGATTATTATAGTAGATCAGAAAAATTACAGGAGTTGGCACTCATTGAGAATAACATAGGCGAGCTGTACAGAGAACATCTGAAGAATCCGGATTTGGCCTTGAGTCACTACTTAAAGGCCTATAAAATCAATCGCGACTTAAATCTTAAAGGTCAATTGGTTCAGGTTACACACAATATGGGATTGATTCATTCGGAGAATGACAATCTGGATAGTGCATTTTATTATACCAATTTATCCCTCAATCTCAGAAAGGAAACAGGGGATCTGGGGGGATTGGCCATAAGTCACCACAGTTTGGGAGATATTTATCTGAAACAAAAGGATTATGATCAAGCGATTTCTCAATTTGTCAAAACTGTGGAAATAAGTGCGCAATATGGAATTCCTCAAGGGGAGTTTTATGGAAACACAGGACTTGGCAATGTGAATCGGGCTCTTGGTCGCACCCGATCTGCGCAGGCTCTATATCAAAAAGCAAAAGTTGCCGCAGATCAAATAGGGGCTGTCAATCTTCAAATAGATATAAGAAAAATCATATTTGAAACGTATAAGGAGAATCGTCAATATCAGGAAGCATTGCAGGCGCATGAAGCGTATATTTCCTTTTCAGATAGCATTGAAGCAAATCGGGACAATCAACAACTCCTGGAAACGCAAGTGCGGTATGAAACCAATCTCTCCAAAGCCGAAAACGCCCTGTTAAAGAAAGAGAGTGAAGTACAAACTGCAAACATTGAAATGCATCAATTCATTTTATTTGGTCAGGTGGCACTGCTCATTATTTTCTTGGGAGTCGGTCTTTATATGCGCAGAATAATACGACAGCGCAATCAGGCTTACCGCTCTATTCAGGATTCACAGGAAAAACTCGAATTACAATATCTTAAAGTGCTCGAGCAAGGCGAAGGACTGAAGTCAGCCAATGAACTTAAAAACAAAATATTTTCAGTTTTGGGTCATGACCTGCGCTCGCCATTGGCAAATATTGCCAGCATGCTCGGTATGATTTCAGTTGAAAATATCTCCAGAGAAGAACTCAAAAATGTCAAGGATCAATTGAGACAAGAGATCGGAAGTAGTCTGAAGACTTTGCAAAATATTCTGGAATGGTCGAGAATTGAAATGAATGATGTGACATTGAATAGAAAATATATTGATGTTACACCATTGCTTCAAAATGTTGCGGAAATATTTGAGTCTAGTCTTCAATTGAAGAATATCTCCCTGGAAATTCCAAATGTACCGCCCGATATTTTATGGGCAGATGAAAATCAATTTCGAAGCATAGCGACAAACCTTATCAGCAATGCAATTAAATTCAGTCCCGAAAAAGGACAAATTAATATTTATGTAAGCGCTCTTAGGGATGGAGTTATTTTCTCTGTAAGAGATCAAGGAGATGGAATTCAGGAGGATGTTTTGAACGAACTAAATAGCAAGGCGGAATTAATCACTCGCCTTGGCACATTGGGAGAAAAAGGAACTGGAATCGGTTTGAGAATTGTTAAAGACTTCGCCCTGGCACATGGAGGTCAATTCCGTCTCATCAATGCTGCCGAGGGTGGAGCCTGTGCAATTGTAGACTTTCCCAACCCAGATAAACTGACCGAATCTGCATCAAATTCTTTGCAGTTCGTTACTCCGCTTTAGCTTTTTAAGTTCCCGCCAAATTGGGGCCGATGAGAAATTATTAAAGTGCTTTTTTAATCTTCTCATCTGCCCAATCCGATTCTTCCTGATCCGCTTCGTGTTTTTCCTGACGTTTCTTCGCATTATTCGAATAATGAAGATTGGCGTATATTGGAAAATGATCAGAACCAATGTGCGGTAGCTTCCTGATCTCATTCAAGGTAAAATCATTGGAATGAAAAATGTGATCAAGTGGCCATCGCATCATAAACCAATTGGCGTTGTACGTATTAAAAAAGCCTCTTCCCACACGGGGATCCAGGAGACCACTGATTTTTTGAAATAGCCGCGTAGTGCGCGACCATGCAACATCGTTCAAATCTCCAAACACCAATACTTTTTCGCTTGAATTCTCGATGCTTTTTGCTACCAACAACAATTCAGCGTCTCTGTTGGTGGATTTACCACCCTCAGAAGGACCCGGAGGCTTGGGATGAAGGCAGTGAATGGAAATTATTTTACCCGACCGAAGGCGAACACTTGAATGAATAGACGGGACTTCCTCCGAGATTAAATACTTAACCTGACAATCACTTAATTCGAGCTTTGAATAAAGATGCATGCCATAAAGATTATCCAGCGGTATCTCAATAAAATGCGGATAATCGGTTTGAAGACATTTTAGTTCACTTCCCCACCAAGCGTCTGATTCCAGCGTGAGAATAATATCCGGACTTTTTAGGCTGATCAGATCAAGCAAAGGACCTGCATTTCTATTTGGCGCCAACACATTACTAACCAGAATAGCAATGTCGTTTTCTTCACTGCGATTTTTATTACGCATCACTTCGGGCTTTGCGAAAGGTGTATACTTAAAAATTTTAAAGATTTGATATACAAAGCAACTAAGCACAAGGATTGGTAGAATAATATGTGCGTCCCAATGCCAACCGGCTATGACAAACCAGAGCGTGAGAACTGCAAATTGCAATGAAGCAATTTGTATTCTGGGAAAGTCAAAGACGCGCACCCACCAATAATCCCACCTTAAAAATGGGACGAGGGTAATTACAATGGTGAAAATTGCGAACGCGGTTAGAATGAATGAAATGATATCCATAGTTGTCAGGTCTGCAATATTAGCCAATCCCTTTAGCTTTTTGTCATTTAACTTTCGAAGCTTAAGATACTTTCTTCATGGCTGTTAGGCCGAATACAGTAATGGAAGTCAAATTACTTTGATTTGAAATCCCAATGAAGTTGATTTACATCCTTTATATTTGATTGAAATGTAATGAACTGATATTTTATAAACGACGTGAAAAGTATTGCAGTCTTTTGTGCTTCTGGTTCAGGGAAAACTTCTGAATATGCTGAAAACGCCTATGAAGTTGGGAAATATCTCGCCAATCTTGGAGTGAGGGTGGTCTACGGAGGATCGCGACTGGGATTGATGGGTGCGCTGGCAGATGGGGCTCTTGGAGCCGGAGGAAAGGTAATCGGAGTGCTGC
>JBBSDD010000249.1:0-5129 GCA_038249755.1 Flavobacteriales bacterium
CATTGCCCTTGCCATTGGCTTGGTACCTGCAAATATCCTGGCCCAAACCGCCTATCCGGAAGGCTTTACAGAAGAAGTGGTTTACACTGATTTTTTCTTCAATGCAGGAACGGTTCATGCCGATTCAACCCGTTTGTTTGTATGGGAACTCGATGGCAAGGTATGGCTAATCAACGACGGCGTGGTCCTGCCTGAGCCCGTCATCGACATCAGTGAAGAGGTCGGTTTTTGGGGTGACCACGGGCTCATAGGCCTCGCTCTGGATCCATCCTTTTTGTCAAATGGTTATATTTATCTCCTTTATAATGTTGATTTACATTATCTACGACATTTTGGTACACCAGAATACGATCCCAGCGCCAGCATCGAATATCAGGGTGGTATGGGCAGGATAACCCGCTATACCCTCAACACTGTTAATTTTGAAACGATCATTCCAGGCAGTCGTCATATTGTACTTGGCGGAGCCGTGGGAGAGGGTGTGCCGATTACTGCGCAATCGCACGGTATAGGTTCACTGGTATTCGGAGATGATGGCTCGCTGCTTATTTCAACCGGCGATGGTAATAGTTTCATTTGCTGTTACAACGGCGAGGGACCCACCCCCGAAGCTGGTTATGACGAAGCTTCCATTCAAGAAGGGCTTTTGCGCCCCAGCGAGCATGTTGGCGCTTTTCGGTCTCAGTCTGTCAACGGCCTTCATGGCAAGGTGTTGCGCATTGATCCCGCATCGGGTGAAGGCCTTCCGGGAAATCCCTTTTACGAAGCAGACTCTGCCCATCTGGACCGCTCCAGGATATGGGCGCTCGGTTTGAGAAATCCATTCCGCATGTCGCTGAAGCCAGGCACGGGTAGCGGTACCCTTCAAGATGGCTATCCCGGAGTGCTGTATGTGTGCGATGTTGGCGAGGGCGAATGGGAAGAATTGAACGTGGTGAAGGATGGTGGTGAAAATTTTGGATGGCCTATATATCAGGGACCTGAGAAGTATAGCGCATATAGCGAGCTCCTTACGGCAAATCCGCATGCCCCCAACCCCCTTTATGATGGAGGCGTCTGTGGTGCCCCTCTTTTCAACTTTCAGGATTTAATCGTACAGGAAAATGCGCCTCACCAATATATTTATCCCAATCCATGTAGTCCTGATCAGGTCATCTCCAACAGTAAAGTGAACTTCGCACATACCCGCGGCATTGTGAACTACCGCAACCGATGGTCTGGCCCGCCATCTATCTTGTTGCCCGACTATGATGCCACCGGAGATGCAATTGCCGTTCAAATATCAGAAAATCAGGGAGCATCTTTTGCAGGTGTAAGTGGCGCTGGTGGCGTATTTCTTCATGGCGATAAAATTCCTGAAACGTATAAGGGCCGCTTTGTGATGGCCGATTATGACGGTTGGGTTCGTGCCTTTGAATTTGATGAAAATGAAGCCTTGATCACAGCCGAAGTCTGGAGTGACAGTATAGGCCGTCCTGTCCACCTGTCATTTAAAGCATCTGAAGGATGTATTTATCTCACCTCGCTTTTCCCTTCTTTTGTGAAACGCATCTGTTTTGGTGGAAACCTTAAACCGGTGGTGGTGGCCAGTCCCGGTTTGAGCTATGGACCAGCGCCGTTGCAGGTTGAATTTGATGCTTCGCTCAGCTACGATCCCGAAGGTGGCCCTCTTGACTACCTCTGGGATTTTGGCGATGGCAGTCCGCAAGCCTCTGGATATCAAGTGTCTCATACTTTCGGCGCGGGCCAGGACCAGGCCATCTTGTACACGGTAAGGCTCGTGGTGAGTGATACCGCAGGTGCCAGTTCCACTGCCGATTTGCGGGTTTCTATCAACAACACGCCGCCCATAGCCTCCGTGCTGAGTGTGGAAGAAGGTGAGCTTTATAGCCTCGATAAATCGACCATTTTTAATTTGCTCGCAGGCATTCAGGATGCGGAGCATAGCCCCGCTCAAATGATCGTGGAATGGCAGGTGAATCTGCGACACAATGACCATTTTCACTTGATTACCACCCTTACGGGAAATGATCAGGAAATTTACGTTCGGCCCACCAGTTGTGCCGAAAATGAGGTGTACTGGTACGAAATCGTCCTCAAAGTAACCGATCCGGGAGGGCTTTCCGATTCAAAATCTGTCATGATTTACCCAGATTGCGATGAGGTACTGGATGGAGATAATTCCTTGAATGATCGTGCATATGTGCTCCTGCCAAATCCCGCCACAAACATGCTCGCTCTGCGGAGTAACATCGACATGCAGGGTGCTTTAGAATATCAGATAGTTGATGCCAAAGGTATCACTGCGCGCGCCGGGGCAATTCAGGTATTCAATGAACGATTATACATACAGTTCCCAATAGACGATCTGCCCTCAGGACTCTATATTCTTTCTTTTCGCCTTGGTGATATATGGATGCAAGAGCGCTTCATAAAAACGGACGAATAGGACCACCTAGATTTGCGTGCGAATCAGCAAATATGAATCTGCTTTTCGGTAAATTCCCTGGCTTTCCAGGTTTGTGTAATTACATGCCAACGGTGGCTCCAATTTTCAGTAATTTATAATCTGAAAAACAACAGGATTAGAATTCTGCTTTCAAAGGGTACTTTCTCAAAATCACGGAGCGAATAGCGGGAATAACAGCATTGAATTTTCATGAAAATCTATGAGCATGTCATGCATGATTTGCGCATGAGAGGTAAACGAGATTGTCGACATTGGCGTTCCGGCAGTATCTGTCAATAAAGTTTCCGATCCATTCTCCAACAATAAATATAAACCTGAGTTATTCTTTACCGTATAGAAATCAGATTTCTTCACTACACTTTTCATCTCGAGTTCGGGTGAAATTCCGATTTTCATCCCGTTTGAATTTTCAATAAAAATATAGCCCGGGGCTGCATTATTTTGACCTTCAAGTTTCCCATCAATTTTTAAAAACGCCTCGCTGGCGATGATATCTTTCAGGCCGGAAACCTTCGTAGCAGAACCGAAAATGTTTTCTTTCACCAGTGTAAAATCCTTCAAGGTGTATTCCGCCATGCCATTATTGAGGGCCAGTACGATTGTGGAGTCCCGGATAATATAATCCTTGATGAATTCCTCTTTCTGGTTGCCAATTATTTTGGATCTTAAAACCTCACCGGTTTCCATCTCCCATTTCGAAAGCCAGATATCACCGTAATAGTTGATTTCGCGTGTGTACAACACCCCGTTGTTGATGACATACAGCGCATCATTCCTGATAAACATTTTTAATAAACCAACCATGCGCATGGGAACAGGATTTTCCCAGATAATACGTCCATCATTGTCAAATGCCATAACACTTTCGTTAGAAGTAAAATATACTTTGCCATCATGCATGGTATATGATTTTTGTTCATTTCCCACCATGCTGCGCCTTGTTGGATTTGACTTTTCAATCGCTGTAATTATCAGTACACCAAGTAAGCCTCCTATCAGTCCGGCTGGTATGGTCATTGGTAAATAGCCCTCGTGATACTCAGCGATCGCTTGATGCGAAAAGCCTGATCCCGAATCCAGGTTCACATGATGTATACCATTTGCAGTGATGATCATAGAAGTGTCACCAAAAAATGATATGGATTCAAGTGTTGACAAGCCTTGGGCCTGATATTGCCATTTAACTTCCCCGCTTATCAGGTCCATGCCAACAATATTTCTGGAAGGCTGATCGTACATTCCCAATCCCAGCATTTTATTTGGAACTACTGTCTCAATCATAATCTTGTTTACCCACAATTCTTTACCGTTCAGCCGATTGTGTGCTCTGGAATTCCAGCCAATTCTTGTCACTGGCAATGTATCAATCAGAAAAAGCAGATCTTTTTCCGGATTGAATGGAAATTTCCAAAGCACCACCTTATTTATAAGATCAAATGCGACAAGATAGCCGGGAAGCTTCCTGGCATCTTTTCCGTCGTTCCTGAGTTTGAAATAAATCACCTGATTTGTTGAGTCCAGTTCGAAACCCGTGATGATTTGTGATGAAGTAAAAACCTGCGATCCTGGATTTTTTACAATCTGATCATTCCACGTGCGTGTTGAATCGATTGATATGATAGGGGCTTGCGCCAAAACGCCGGTAAAACCAGTGAATGCCAAAAAGAGCCCAACAATGACTTTGAGTCGATAATCATTTATCTGTTTCATGCCGTGAAAATATATCTTTTACCGAAATAATATCTCAAAACCAGACTGATTTTGATTCTATCTTTCATTTTGATATGTGCTTGCCTATATTGGTTTGCAGCCTTTCGGCAAATCCAATGGATGGTTCCTGACGCTTTTGCGATTTGCATCAATTCTATCCCAAAATAAACGCAGTGATGCCGTTTTTTTACTTTCGGTGCGGAAATAAATCACCGCATAGTTAAAATTAAATGGTTTCCCGGAGAATTTTTTGTCGTCGTTGCGGGAGTTCTCGTGGCCTTTATCCTCAACAGTTGGTGGATGAATATCAAAGAAGCTGAAAAGGAGCGGGGCCAACTTGTGCAGATTTATGAAGATCTCAATTCCACCATTACACAGGTGTCGTAAGCTGAAGATCAACAACGTAACATTTTTCACGCGGCTTCCCAACCCGGCGCACTTGCATACAGCAATTCTTTGCCGCACGATTCGGTGATCAACATGTATATCTGGCGGTCCATGGCATTTGCACCTGCATCACATGTTTCGGCCACACTTTCATCCCTCTTGCGCACCGGCGATTTGCAATTAATAGGCAACGACAGCCTTCGGAATGCGCTGGGGGAACTCGTTTCTGATCTCAGTGCTTATACAACCACCAATGATCAAATGTCATTCTTTTGGATGATACCTGCCTATGAGCGATTTGCCGATCAGGCACACCTGGCTGATTTCCGGTTTCAAAGTTTTAATGAAAAAACCTATGCCTTATCGCTGCCGATTCTCTTCGCGGATTTACGGATGCCGCTTTGCTCGACAGACCCGATCCCCATGATTTAAAAGCCATTTTGAAAAACAACGACTTTCGTCAAAGTCTGCTGAAACTTCATGTGGCGCAAATGAACTTTTGCCGCCTGCACAAAGATTTCCATGAAAAACTTTTAAAAACCAGAAATATATTGATGCGGGA
>JBBSDD010000250.1:0-5128 GCA_038249755.1 Flavobacteriales bacterium
CGCGCTCAAAATTGATATAAATATGTAGTTCTCTTGTTGAATTGTCATCAGATAATTTCAATTCTACGGCCTCAATTTTCCACGGGGATTGAAGGCCTAAAGCTGCTCCAAAAAGATCTTCTTGTGTCATGCACAAGATTAGCTAATTTTGAGGCAACCCACAAAATACGGCAAAGGGCCTATCATTTGCATGAGGTATTTTGCAAATATACAAAATATACACGTCATATCATACTTAACATAACACTAGATTGCAATGTGCTTATGGGGAGTGCATGTCTTCACCGCGTAGTTCGCTCCATCTGTTCAGACCGCTATTTTTTCCCTTGGAGGGCTTTTAAAAGCACCTTGGCTGCTTCTTCAGAAGAACCCGGATTTTGCCCGGTAATCAACAAGCCGTCTTGTTTCACGTAAGAACCCCAATCAGCGCCTTTGGAATAGTGTGCGCCATGTTTTGTGAGTTCGTCTTCCAGTAAAAAAGGCACCACTTTCGTTAATTTAACGGCTTCTTCTTCCGTATTTGAAAAACCCGTTACGTGTTTGCCTTTTACAAGTGGATCGCCATTCATCGCTTTTACATTTACCAACGCTGCAGGAGCATGACAAATAAAGGCGATGGGTTTTTGATGATTATAAAACTCCTCGATTAATTTAATGGAGGTTTTATCAGTCGCCAAATCCCATAAGGGTCCGTGACCGCCAGGATAAAAAACAGCATCGTAGTCGTCCTGTTCCACATCATTCAGCTTTAAGGTATGCGCTACTTGGTCGATAAGGGCATTGTCTTTATAAAACCTTTCTGTGGCAGGAGTTTGGGCATCTTTCATTTCACTTTTGGGATCGACCGGTGGTTGACCTCCCTTTGGGGATGCAATGGTTATTTCTGCGCCGCCATCTGCCAACACGTAATACGGTGCGGCAAATTCTTCAATCCAAAAACCAGTTTTTTCTCCTGTGTTTCCCAATTCGCTGTGGGATGTTAATACCATTAGTACTTTCATGTTCGTTGTTTTTTTAGTCATTATTAAATTTCACAATCATTTTCCCTTGATTCCTTCCTTCGAATAAATCAAGAAATGCCTGTGGAATGTTATCAATGCCCTTCGCAATCGTTTCAGTAAAAGCTATTTTGTTTTCGCTTAGCCAGGATGCCAATTGCTTTGTGGCCGCCGGAAATTTTTCTGCAAAATCGCCAATGATGAACCCGCGCATCGTGGCACTCTTTGTTAAGAGTATTGGCTGCAATCTAGGTCCAAGTGGAACTTCAGTTTCATTGTACAGTGATATTGCACCGCAAACCGGCAATCTGGCGTACTTATTAATGTTTGCCAATACTGCATCGGAAATCTCACCACCTACATTGTCAAAGTAAATATCTACGCCTTCAGGGCAGGCTTTTTTCACAGCAGCTTTCAAATCTCTCGTTGTTTTATAATTTATTGCTTCGTCAAATTTGAAAGTTGATTTAAGCAGAGCTTCTTTTTCATCGGAACCGGTGATGCCCAAAACTTTACACCCCAGCAATTTGCCAATCTGGCCCACAACAGTTCCAACAGCTCCACCTGCTCCAGACACGACAAGGGTTTCCCCTTTCTTGGGTACACCAACTTCAGTTAATCCTAAATATGCCGTGAGGCCAGTCATTCCTAAAATGCCCAAATAGCTGGACAATTTTGCATCACCGTCATTCACTTTTAGCAGGTATTTTCCATTGGAAGTTTGATATTCTTTCCAATCTAAACTCCCTGAAATAAAATCTCCTTTTTTGAATTCTGCATTTTTGCTTTCTATCACCTCAGCGATAATGCCCGATTGCATAGGTTTATTGATTTCAAATGGGGGGACATATGATTTTGCGTCATTCATTCTTCCCCGTAAATAAGGATCGACGGAAACATATTCCGTCCTTAATAAGATCTCACCGTCTTTTGCAGACGGAACTTCTTCTGTGGTAATTTGAAAATCACTTAATAGTGGTTTTCCGTGTGGGCGTTTGTTAAGGAGAATTACTTTGTTCATTGATATCCAGATTTTTCGAAAAGACGTTTGGGAATGAAGAAATCGAATTCACTTCCGTAAATAAGGCATTTAAAATTTCTTCCTTCTTAAAGTCAGGATGTAAAGCTCGACAGAACGAGAATTGAAAGAGTTATACAATTCTGTGATTAAGTTGTATCTATCTCACTTTTTTGTTCAGAGGGCAAACTGATCCTTTTTTTTAGCAGTAGCGGATTGAGGATTTCCTGAAATAGCTCAAGCTTTTGCGTTGCTAATTATTTTCCCATCTTCCATGGTGATGGTTCTGTGGGTTCTGGCCGCAAAATCCATATCGTGCGTTACAATCAATAAAGACTGGTGGTACACTTCAGCCAGTTCCTTGAAAATATCGAATACCACGTCGCCGTTGTGTTTATCCAGGTTCCCCGTAGGTTCATCGCCCATGATAATCAAGGGATCGTTAATCAGTGCCCTGGCAATGGCCACCCGCTGTTTTTGACCACCACTCAGTTGGTTGGGGTATTTTAAGGCTTCTTTTTCTATCCCGAGGATTTTTAATTTCTCATAGGCATTGTGTTCCACTTCCTTGGTCAACAGTTTTCCTAATTTGAGAGCTGGCAACATAACATTTTGAAGGTTGGTGAATTCATTGAGCAGGTAATGAAACTGAAAAACGAAACCAATTTTTTCATTTCGTACCAAAGCCAATTCTGCATCTTTTTTATTTTTCATAGGAACACCATCCAAAAAAAGTTCTCCTTCATAGCTGGTATCCATGGTAGATAGAATGTATAACAAGGTGGATTTCCCACAGCCCGACTTGCCAACAATAGATACGAACTCACCTGCTTTAATAGAAAAACTGATATCTGAAAGCACCTTCACGGGGATGGGGTCGTGAAATGATTTACAAATACCGATAGCTTCTATGACCTTCTTTTCCATGTCTATTTCCCCCTGATGATATCTACCGGATCTATTCTGCTTGCTTTTCTGGATGGAAAATAACCGGCCAGGTAGGTGGTGATTATGGAAAAAATGGCTCCTATCAAATAGAATTTTGGGTTGTAGTTTATAGGATATGTTTTCACCGTTGGCAAAGAAGGCGTATTAAATGGGATTTCGCCAATAAGAGCAGAGAGACCCAATCCAAAAATCAATCCCAAAGCTCCACCCACCAAGCCAATGGTTAAGGCAATGGTGATGAATATGGCATTGACATCCTTTCCGGAAAATCCGGTCGCTTTCAGAATGGCAATGGAGTCCATTTTTTCATAGATCATCATATTGAGGATGTTGTAAATGCCAAACCCGGCCACAATGAGCAATGTAATGCCTACCGCGTAGGAAATCAATGTCCGCACCGAGCTACCAGTTTCAAATTGGGCATTGGCCGTTTGAATGTCTATAGCATCTGCTTCAAATAAGGTGCTGTAACTTTTGGCAAGAGCTGGAGCGAGTTCCAAATCAAATAATTTGATCTGAATATCGGTGACATAGCTCGCTGGTTTTCCGAGTATTTTTTGAGTAGTGGCAAGGGTCGTATAGCTTTGTACTTTGTCCACTTCATCTATTCCAGATTGAAAAAATCCAACCACTTTCAAAGGGAATCGGTTGCCTTCGCTGGTCGTTATTTGAATGTTGTCGCCAATCTGAACAAGCATTTTCCTTGCCGCTCCAATGCCCAAAATAATGCTGTTCGGGGTATTTTTTAAATCAGTTGTTTTTCCTTCCACCACATAATCCTGAAAAGTGAACAGGTTGTTTTCGGCATCCACATCAATGCCGTTGATCACCCCCGTTAGGTTAATTTCTCCCACATTGTAGAAAATGGGTACCGTGGTTTTTGGCGCAACGCCGCGCACATTCGGATCATTCTTCAAGGCCTTTACTACGGCTTCGCTATTTCGAATTTCCAACAGTTCATTCTTTGGTTTGACATGCTTTACAAAGTGATAAGCGCTCGGGTAGGCCTTAGATCTGGCAATGGGTTGAATCGGGGAAGGCAAAATTTCATTGTAGAGTCTTACATGGGGCGTCCGGTTGAGTATCAAATTGTCGAGAAGGTCATTTAACCCACCCATAAAACTCAGCAAAGTGATGAACATCGTGATGCTGAAGGTTACCCCAAAAGCTGCAACCATCGTTTGCTTGAGTCTTGCCCTGAGCAAAGCCACTGAAATTCTTGTGATGAGTTTGATCTTCATTGCTCAGGCAGAATGAGTTCTTCATTTATATCCATTCCTGAGAGAATTTCCACCATTTGGTAATCCTTCAAACCGGTTTTTACAATCAGATGCTTCCCGGATTTGTTCACTACAACGGAATCATTGAGCAGGTAATTCCTTGGTATGAGCAGTGCGTCTTTCTTCGTGCTGATAACCACATTGGCTTCAAAGGAAATATTCGGATAAAGCACGCTCGGGGGACGTACAAACTCTGCTTCAATGGTAAATGTTTTGCTTTGCACATTCATGATGGGATTGATCTTGGATACCACGGCATCGAACACCGAATCCCGATAGCTATTCAACACGACCAGCACGGACATGCCCAACTGGATGCCGATAATATCATATTCATCAATCTGCATTTCAAGTATGTATTTTTGGTCATCTCCGATAATGGCTATGGGCGTTTGGGGCGTGACGATTTCCCCCTTGGCAAGGTTCATCTGATATACCTTGCCTTTCACCTTGCTTTTTACCAGATAGTCTCCAGCATTTTTATTGCTGATTGACAAGTTGTTTTGCGCCTGTTTGGAGAGATAGGACAACTGCTTTTCCAGCTCTTCCAACTTTTCCTTCGCAGATGCATAGTTGCTTTTTGAGTTTTCAAAGGCCAGTTCTCTTTGCTCCAATTCTACTTTAGACCCAATGCTTTGTGACCATAAATTCTTTTGCCTTTCAAGCATTGATGCATCATTTTCCTTTTGACTTTTCGTCAAACTGACCATAGACCTTGCTTCATCCAGTTTTCCCCGATTGAATTTAATTGCGTTGAATTCAGCTGATAATCTGGCATTGTCCACCATCAACTGCTGCGCATCATTGGCTATGGAGAGTATGGGGGAACCAATTTCAACGGATGCTCCCTCGTCCGCAAATACTTCATTGACGATACCGCTTAC
>JBBSDD010000251.1:0-5113 GCA_038249755.1 Flavobacteriales bacterium
ATGTGTGAATATAAGCACCACCCACATCGAAATTTTTATTCCCCAATAATTTGGACGTGCTGTATCGCCCATTGATGCCAGTGGTGCTGTGCCACCGGCCTTCTTCAATTCTATTGGTGGTCATTGCGCCAATCACGCTTTGCTGACCCACATCCTGGCGCCAACTGGCGGTGGTGTAGTTGGTGGAAGCCTGACCTTCAGCAGCGCCGGTTTGCAAACTCATCACTCCGATGGTGCTGTTTTGTTCTTTTCCAAGTAGTCGCGCTCCGGCGATGATCGGAACCGGCTCGCGCTCATCGTTGAGTCCAATTCGGCGCGTATAAAATGGGATGATCCGGTTGCCACCAAAACCCATATCGAAAAAATCATTTCCTTCCAGGAAAAACTCTCTCAATTCTGGAAAAAACAGCGGGAATCGAGTCAGGTTGATCTGCTGTTGATCGGCTTCCACCTGGGCAAAATCGGTGTTGAAAGTCAGGTTGAGCCTATAGGTCGGACTCAGCAAATAATTGATATCACCACCGCCGTTGAGCACCCTTTGGTTTCCATCAGGTGTAAATTCTCCGCCGCCGATGCCGTAAGGTTTGATTTCAACAAATTGTTTTCGCGTAAGCCGATCAAGACCGGTGAGAATACCTGCCTGATTTACCTGCTCAATCTGATTGTCGCGGCTGAAACCCTGCCACCGGGATTGTTCCCGCTTTCTACGGATGTTTCGTTCGAAATTGATTCCCCATATCTGGTCAATCACATCGGTGCGGTACTTCAGGGTGTAAAGCGGAATTTCAAATTCGGCAAACCAACCTTCGGCTGTACGCGTAGTTCGCACGTCCCATACGCCGTTCCAAAAAATATTGGAGGAGCCCCCGTTGTTGAATGTCTGAAGGTCGGTGCGGGCTGCGTTTGGATTGGTAACAAACATAAATCCATTTCGAAGGTCCCGGTAGGTGTCGATGATGAGGATAAAGTTGTCATCGAGTTCGTAATCAAAATCCCGTCTGAGTTCCTTGGCAGTTATTTTATCCGGTTCGGAATCGTAACACCACACAGCGATGTAGAGAAAATCCGAATTGGATGCAATCGCCACCTGTGTGAGTTCCGATGCCGGTTCACCCACATTGAGTTCCCGTTGTGTGAAGTTTTCGATTTTGCGGGCTTCCTGCCAAATCGGCTCATCGAGCTTTCCGTCAATATTGATGATCTGATCGGTAAAAATGGCCTCCATGCTGTTTGGCAAAGACACCTGCGCGCTGAGCCCTGCATATATTGACAGACTGAAAAGGACAAGCCAGATGCGCAATTCCAACGGTGATTAATGGGGTGCGAATATAATACCCCCATTTCAACCAATGGCCGACTTAAATGGCCTTCCGCCAAAAAATCTTTTCATCTAAAGAATGAACTTTGCCAAAAGACCTGTCAAGTTTTCCGTTCTCATTTTGGCATGAGCTGGTGCTCAAGATCTTCATCTTTTTTGATTTCAATATATGCAAATGTCGCCCTGGGCACGGTACGGTCGACATCAGCTGACATGGGCACCGTTTGGTAAACAACGCCTGGATATAATTCCACGGCACCTTCACCGACGCCAATTTTCACTTTTATGTTGAATCCTTCCGGAAGAGGCCTCAGCCATTTGTAGTGAAAGGTTTCCCGACTTTCGTCAAAATAATAGGAGAGGGTAGGCGCATCAGCCTGTCGCAGATAGGCATCGAACAATGGTTTTAAATCCATATTTGTTTTTTCAATAAAGAAATCCTGCAGGTCTGCAGTCGAAATCTGGCTTAATTGAAATTTTTCGTAAGCCTCTTTATAAGTTTGGAAGAAGATAGAATCATCATCGATCTGCATGCGGAGGCTATGCATAAATAGCGCTCCTTTGTTGTAGATATCGCCGTCTTTTCGGCTAACCCAAGAATTGTAACGCACACCAAAAGGTTTGATGATTGGTCTTTCATTGTCAATTCTTCCCACCATTTGATTGATAATGTAAGCATATGCCCAACCTCCGTACAACCTTTCTGCAATGAGTGCTTCACAGTAGGAGGCCATCCCTTCATGGAGCCAGGCATCACCATAATCGCGCGCTGTGATGCTGTTTCCCCACCATTCGTGGGCGAGCTCGTGAATCAGCGTGGAATTGGTGTGCAGGGCTGAATCTACCTGCCAGTCGTTTTCCAGAATGCTTCCCATTGAGATGGCCGATTGGTGTTCCATGGCGCCGCTTTTAATGGCGGTTTGAAGAAACCGACATCCATCATTCCACCACGGGAAAGGTCCAAACAAGACCTCAAGCTCCCGCATCACAGCCGGCGTTTGGGCATAAAATGATTTTCCAACGGCTGAATCTTCCTCAAGCACATAGGCTTCAATTTCGCGCATTTGGCCAGTTAAATCGGTATATGGATATTCAAATCGCACATAATTTCCCACATTGAAGGAGATATTGTAGACATTGATTGGGTTGTCAACAAACCAATGAAACGTGCGCTTTTTGTCCCGGAGTTCTGTTTTCAATAATTTCCCATTGGCAATCGCGAGCAGGTCGGCCGGAACTTCCACCCGGATAAAGGCACTGTCCGGTTCATCATCAAGCAAATCTTTACAAGGCATCATGAAATGGGGTCCGATTCCTTGTGTGATCGTGCTGACCCAGGGCTTTCCTGTTTCATCTTCGCTCCAAACCACGGGCCCCATACCGATTACACTTGCCGGTTTTCCGCTATAGTCAATCGTCACAGAATACAATTCGCCCGGGACCAGTTTTTTTTCAAAAATTACAAAAAGCAAATCTCCTTTGTGTCGGTGTTTTAATACGGGTATCGTTCCGGTCAACCTGTCTACTTTCAATTTGCTTTGCAAATCAATGAGGATGGTATCCCTGGAATCCTGCGCACGAAAATGAATAATCATTGTTCCATCGAGGTGTTTTCTTTTTGGATTGACTGAGACAGTCCAATCGTAACAGGTGATGTCGTAAGCACTTCTCAGGTGGTGGGGCAAACCGGCAAAGTAATGTTTGTCCTTGAATTTTGGAAAATTGTCTTCTCCGCGCGTGCCGCCGTATTTCAGGAATGGAATATAATGACAGCTCTGAACAATGCAGCCAATAACGAGCAAAAAAAGGAATCTCCTCACAGTTATCTTTTTGCCAAAGATATACGCTCTTCATCAATTTGACGGGTGAGAAATTGCCCGAAATGCGAAAGATAAGCGGACAGTGAAATCACGAATTCATAGATGAACCAATGCAAACGCGATCGAAGCTCAAGATCGAAAAGCGGTGATTCTTAGAGCAGCACACGCAATAAATGACAACAAAGTCCAAATATATTTCCGCGAGCATGGGATCGGCATCGATCTCCGGAATTCTATTGTGCTGCACCCGATTCGATGGCCTGTTGTATATCGGCTATGATATCGTTGATATCCTCCAGCCCGGTGGATATGCGTATCAAACCAGGAGTGATTCCCACGGCCAGGCGCTCTTCTTCTTTGAGTTTGGAATGAGTCGTGCTCGCCGGATGCGTGGCAATGGTGCGGGTATCTCCCAAATTTGCCGTAAGGGAAATCATTTTCAAGGAATTGAGAAATTTCCGACCACTTTCTATGCCGCCCTTTATCTCAAAAGTGACAATTCCTCCACCTTGTCGCATTTGCCTTTTTGCAAGCGCATGTTGGGGATGAGAGGGTAAAAAAGGATATTTTACAGAGGCTACTTGCGACACACCTTCCAGATATTGCGCAAGGGTGAGCGCGTTTTGGCAGTGCCTGTCCATGCGCACAGCCAACGTCTCCAGACTTTTACTCAATACCCACGCGTTGAATGGCGATAAAGCGGGACCCGTGTGTCGCGCAAAAAACCTGATTTCAGCGATCAATTCTTTTGTGCCCAATACTGCACCTGCGATGACACGACCCTGGCCATCAATAAACTTGGTCGCAGAATGGGTCACCAGATGGGCACCCCATTGCACAGGTCGCTGGAGATAAGGCGTGGCAAAACAATTGTCCACATTTAAAATAAGCTTGTGCTTTTGAGCGAGCTTCCCAAGCCATTCCAGATCGATGATGTCCAGGGCAGGATTGGATGGTGTTTCCACAAAAATCATCCGCGTATTTTGCTGAATGGCCTTTTCCCAGGTTTCCGGCGCGCTGATATCCACGTAGGTATGCGAAATATTGAACCGCGGAAATATGGTGCTCAAAATCTGGTGTGTACTGCCAAAAAGCGACCGTGAAGCCAAAATGTGATCGCCCGATTTCAATAAGCCGGCCATACTGATGTACATGGCGGCCATGCCCGAAGCTGTGGCGATGCCATCTTCCGTGCCTTCCATAAGGCAGAGTTTTTCAACAAGCTCCGTATTATTCGGATTGGAAAACCGCGTGTAAATATTTCCCTTTTCCTCATCTGCAAAGAGCGCCCGGGCCTGTTCGGCATCATCAAACACAAAACTGGAAGTCATATAAATCGGAACCGCGTGTTCGCGAAATGCGCTTCTGGGTTGTTGCGCCCGGATGGGGTCCGTTTCAGAATATCCTTCTGGTAATTTATTGTCGTTCATCAGGAGATAATTTCAAAACTGTGGGTGATTTTCGCAGTTTTTTCCATTGTTTTTGCCACCGAGCAATACTTCTCCATCGATAGATTTACCGCCCTTTCGGCTTTCGCCAGGTCAATATTTCCAAAGAGTTGGATATGAACGTGGGCATCCGTAAACAATGCGGGTATGGCTCCGGCCTCACGTTCGCCAGTTACTGTGATGCGGATGTCGTCGAGCGGTTCTTTCTGCTTTCGCAAAATGGAGATGATGTCAATGCTTCCGCAACCACCGAGTGCCGCCAGAAGCAGTTGCATCGGGCGCATACCCATATTTAATCCGCCGATTTCTGGTGAAGCATCAATCTGAACCACATTGCCGGTTTCATTTTCAGCTTCCATGTGGAAAAGATCATTGCGCCTTTTAATTTCAATTTTCATTTAATGGTGATAAAGTGATACAAAGCAAACAAGAGATTTTGATGCAACCAATATATTTCAATTCGCAAAGTTAATCCGACCAACATAATTACCACATTATTTAATCATCCTAACTTGCAGCTTGAATCA
>JBBSDD010000252.1:0-5102 GCA_038249755.1 Flavobacteriales bacterium
ATGTGGAAGAAGGTCTTCCTGTGGGCCTGCTTCAGCCCTATATCCTCGTATATGTTATTGCAGATTTCAGCGGAAATGAGCCACATGTAGACACCATTCCCGGTAGAATCGATGTAATCACAGGTCGATTCAATCAATTTGTAAAACCAGAAAAAATCCTTCCGTTTATAGCCCTTCAGCCTGGCGAGCCGTTCTCACTGGAAGACCAGCGCACCACCCTCCGCCAGCTCAACCGGCTGGAAGTGTTTGAATACGTAAACCTGCGCTTTACCACGGATACCTCGGCGGGTAGTTACGAACTGCGCGCTGAATTGCTGACCAGCCCCCGGAAAAAGCAGATCATCAGCACTGAAATTACAATCTCGACCAACTCAAACAATTTTACAGGACCGGGTATCCGTGCAGAATACAACAACAGAAACCTCTTCCGGGGAGCAGAAAAGCTTCGGATATCGGCAGCAGGTCGGTACGAAACGCAACTCTCCGGTTCTCGTCGGGGAACAGCCCTTTTTGAAATTGATCTTCAGGCCGACCTGCTCATACCGCGTGTAAGCGGTCCTTTTAACTTAGCTCAGGGAAGTGGCAACGTACCTCGCACCAAATACGGGTTGTCTTATCGGCTTTTCAACCAACCGGATTTTTATGCCCAAAGTGCTTTCGGAGCCAACTACGGATATGAGTGGCTGAGCGGAACAGAGCACTACCACGACCTGAAAATCGTCAATATTGATTATTTGGCGCTACTTCGTTCTTCCGATCAACTTGATGCGCTATTGGCAGACAATCTTTTCTTCCGGGAAAGTTTTGCCAATCAGGTAATCATGGGGCCGAGTTATCAATACAACTATATGCCGGAAAGCAAAACACGGCAACGCTTGCGATACTTTTTTCACGGTGCTGTGGACGTTTCTGGAAATCTGGCGTACTTGGGCAACAGACTCATTTACGGCAGACCCGAACTGAGCGAAGATGGTGAACCAGACAGCTACACCCTGTTTGGTGTGCCTTTTTCGCAGTTTACAAGACTTCAGCAGGATCACCGACTTTATATCCGACTTGATCGAAACAACGAATTGGTTTCCAGAGTTAATTTAGGTATTGGTATTCCATATGCCAACAGCAACGTACTGCCCTTTTCAAAACAATTTTTTGTAGGAGGGCCTTCGTCCCTTCGGGCCTTTCAGCCCCGTGGGTTGGGTCCTGGTACTTATTTCAATCCCGATCAGCAATTCAACAGTTTCTTTGATCAGACGGGTGATTTAATGATTGAATTCAACCTTGAACACCGGTTTGGAATGGGCAGTTTTTTCGAAGGGGCCATTTTTACGGACATCGGAAACGTGTGGTTGCTCGAAGAAAACGCGGAAAGACCAGGAGGGAAATTTAATTGGGATGATTTCGGGAAGGAAATGGCCGTGGCCACTGGTGTGGGTATACGATTGGATCTTTCAGCCATTCTCATCCGGCTGGACGTTGCTTTTCCAGGCAGGCTCCCCTATTTGCCGGAAGGCGAACGCTGGGTGTTCGATAAAGTGTCTTTTTCACGCGACTGGCGACGCGACAACCTGATCTGGAATATCGGGATCGGATATCCTTTCTAAGTCCATTTGGCGATAAGCCGAAAAATAAAAAAACCGATGCAACAAGGTCACATCGGCTTTTAATCAAGCTATTCTGATCAGATTTTTTTTCCGGCGATACCGTCTACGATGCCGTAAGCAAGACTTTCCTCCGCATCCATCCAGTAATCACGGTTGAAATCTTTCATCACTTTTTCGATGGTGTGACCGCAATTTTCTGCGATGATTCGCGCACCAATTTCTTTCGTTTTCAAAATCTCTCTGGCCTGGATTTCAATATCCGACGATTGACCGCGGGCGCCTCCACTTGGCTGGTGAATCATCACCTTGGCCAATGGATAAATGAATCTTCTGCCCTTTTCGCCTGCTGAGAGAAGGATACTGCCCATGGAAGCCGCGAGACCCATGCATACTGTGCTCACCGGGCTTGAAATGGAATTCATACAATCGAGTAAAGCAAAACCTGCTGTTACGTATCCGCCAGGACTGTTGATGATCAGCGTAATTTCCTTTCCGGGATCTTTTGCCTCCATCAGCATCAGACGGTCGATGACATATCGGGCAGACTTATCGTCAACCTGACCCCACAAAAACACCTTGCGATCTTTGACATATTGTTTCTCAATGGCTTGATTGAGGCCGGTTTCTTTTTCTTTTCCGTCTTTATCTTCTTTTTCGCTCATATTTTAATTTGATTTCTTTTCATTTCTAAAAACTGCTGCAAGATAATGGTTGCGCTGATTTTATCTAAATTTCCTTTCTCTCTGCGCACCTTTTTTTTTACGCCCGATTGAATCATGGTCTGCATGGCGAGTTTGGAAGTGTATGCTTCGTTGATGCGATGCACAGCCACTTCAGGATGATTGCGGGTAAACCGTATAATGAATCTCAAAATATGGTCCTCCACTTCAGATACCTCACCGCTCATGCGAAAGGGTTGCCCCACCACGATGGCTTCCACCTTACTCGTGGCGAGGTGATTTTTCAGGAATGTGTCCAACCCAAGGGTCGGAACAGTTGTCAACGAACTTGCAATAATTTGTAAATCATCTGTTTCGGCAATTCCACAACGTTTTGTGCCGTAATCGATTCCCATAATTTTTGGCATGTGCAAAGTTAACAACAAAGCGTTTCATTATCTTGGTCCACAAAAGAAATAAATAATCCAACCTATGACCGTATTTCGCCGGATATCCCAACTGTTTTTATTTGCAACAGCCGTCATTTTTGCAACGCCAAATTCCCAAGCCCAAACATTGATAAGCAGTGAGGAGATCGATTTGATACCGGCTTTTCTCATTACCATACTATTCAATCTTCCAGCGCAGTACGATGTTCAATCGTACAAATTGGTTTATAATACCGTGGACACCCAGGGAGAACCCACAGTGGCATCCGGAATGATTGCAATTCCCATTTCCACCACCTGCGACATCTTTCCCATGGCCATGTATTGCCACGGAACCGTGTTGCGACAGTTGGACGTACCTTCAGAGAATAATTTCGAGGCGCTTGCCGCAAAAGGTTTTGCTTCTACCGGTTTTATTACAGTTGCTCCAGACTACCTCGGCCTTGGCGTCAACGCCGGAAACCACCCCTATGTGCACGCCGAATCACAAGCGACTGCGAGCGTTGACCTCGTGTACGCTGCACGTGAATTTTTGGAAACGCTGGACAATATGCAGGACAATGGCGAGCTTTTTATCACCGGATATTCGCAAGGCGGGCACGCAGCGATGGCAACTTTGAAGTACGCACAGGACAATGCTTTAATCGATACACTTGGCATTGTGGCAGGAGCTCCATGCAGTGGGCCGTACAATCTTTCAGGCTCTCAGGCAGACGTTTTGCTCAGTGGCGAACCATATTCCAACCCGGGCTATGTGGTATACCTCCTCATCGGATATCAACTGGCATATGGCAATATTTATGAGGATCTTAGCGACATCATTCAGTCACCTTATGACACCCTCGTTTTGCCCTTCTTTGATGGAGCCCAGAATGAATTCAACATGGATGCTGTAAACGCGATACTGCCCGGAGAACTTGATTCTTTGTTGGTAGATTCTGTTTTGACCAATCTTGAAACCAACGACAACCATCCCATTTGGCAAGCCCTGCGCGACAACGACAACAACGATTGGACTCCTGTGATGCCTTTGAGATTGTTTTACTGCGATGGCGACGAACAGGTACCTTTTACAAATAGCACATCCACCGATTCAATCATGCAGGCCAATGGCGCTGAGGATGTTCAGGCCATCCATGCCCTTCCGGGTGCTACCCACGGAGGTTGCATTCTGCCGGCCTTGCAGGGAGCCAACGCGTTTTTCATAAGTCTTGCTTCTCCATGTGGACTTGTCAGCAGTGTTCAAGATGCTGTTGAAATTAAACCCCTGATGATATCTCCCAATCCCGCAAAAGATTTCGTTCATATTCCAGTTGCAGAAGCCGGTGCCAACATCACCATCTACAACGTCAGCGGAAAAAAGGTCTATCAGAAACAGTCCAATCAATCCACCATGCAGATCGATATTTCGGCCTTGGCGAGTGGGCTTTACGTCGTTCTGGTTCAGGGTAAATCAGTATATGGGGGAAAATTAATTGTGCAATAGAAACAAATCGAGGTCATTTTTAATTTTAACGAAATTTATTTTGGGCATGTTGGTGCTTTTACCTTCTGATTTTAAAATGTTGAAATTGAATTGATCTCATAGTTTAATGAAATGATCGCATGATCATTTTGAAGCAGCACATTGCTCCAATTAAAACATTTCTCTTCAGTTCAGGTTTGTAGTTGTGAAAAGAATGAACGTACATTTGCACCCACAATGAACAAAAACACCCATCATAGCCATCATGTGCATTTCACGGAATACTCCGGGGGAAGGTGATGGTCTAAAATGATGTGAAAACATATTTAAAACCCTGTCAGCCCCGGCTCGACATGGTTTTTTTATTCTCTAAAAATTATAACATGCCAGAAACGAAAATCAAACTCGCCATTCAGAAAGGTGGTCGCCTCAGCGAAAAAAGCCTTGAGCTACTCGCCCAATGTGGCATCAAAGTGAGCAATGGCGGCAAACTGCGCGCTGAAGCATCCAACTTTCCGCTCGAAGTGCTCTACCTGCGCGACGACGACATTCCACAGTACGTGGCCGACGGGGTCGCTGACCTCGGCATCGCCGGGGAAAATGTGGTAATCGAAAAACAAAAACCCGTGGATGTGGTCGACCGGCTCGGCTTTGCGCGGTGCCGTTTGTCACTTGCAGTGCCACGCGAAACGGATTATACCGATCTCTCCTGGTTTGCCGGAAAAAAGATCGCCACCACCTACCCCAATATTGTCCGCAGCTTTCTGATAGAAAAGAATATCGATGCCGAAATCGAAGAAATCAGCGGCAGCGTGGAGATCGCGCCGGGCATCGGCCTTGCTGAAGGCATTTGCGACATCGTAAGCACCGGAAGCACCTTGCTGGCCAACGGCCTCAAAGAAGTGGAAACCGTGATGACGAGCGAAGC
>JBBSDD010000253.1:0-5093 GCA_038249755.1 Flavobacteriales bacterium
ATACGGAGACTTTGCTGAATTCGATCCGGAAGGAATTGCTTATACTGCCAGAAGCTACGGTGGTGTATTCGGGCCATATGCAGCCTACTACCATTGGCCATGAAAAGAAACACAATCCATTTTTGAAATAATTTACCAGGGCCGGTTGCTGTCTGTCATTCCAAAGAGGGTTTCCGTGCTTTTTCTTTTTCCGGGCCCTTTTGGTGGGCATTTGCGTTTCGACTTGTTGTCAAACATCATGATGTTCAACCGGACAATAAATGGTCTGTAACGAGAATTGAAAATGGCCATGGTCGATTTCATCTGATCAAATGCGTAAAGGGTCAGGATGGGCGTTTCGACCGAAGGGATGATAAGGAATTTGGGCGAAACCCTGAAGCCAAAACCCAATCGGTAGTGTACCTGAGAGAGCAGATCGGGGGCCATCATTTGATCAATGGGCAATCCGCGCCGGTTGTAAAAGACATTTTCACCCAATTTGTAGTCTGCATTAATCCCGATCGCATTTGTCATAAACGTGTGGTCGGAAAACTGTCTGATATTGGTAGCATTGAAGGATGCGGTGAGATACTGTTCTGTAAAAACGCCCTCACCATCGTAAAAAAAAGGTGTGGATCGATCCGGATCGTCGAGCACAGCGCGGAAAGTTTCCGTTCCTCTCAGGCTTTTATATCCGACAGCGAAATCAACATAACTGATAAGTCTCGAGGCATCAATAGCATAAAACCTGCCGACTTCGATACCAATCCCTATTTTTCCGGCAGCCCTGTATGCAATGTCGTAAATCGTATCTGAACCCAGAGAAAGACGCTGGTTGGCCTGCTTCAAAGGAGGAGCCATGTAAGTAATGGCGGGGCTGAAGATCCATCCTTTTCGTTCCAGATTTCCCTGCGTGGGAAATACATCGCGGTTTTTGCGCAAATGCTGTTGCGAAAATACCATAACTGGCAAAAGAATCAAAAGGGTGACGAGCAATCTACGCATAAAACAGGATTTTTCTGGTGTAGCTCAAGGGGGGAATTTCAATACGTCCCGAGATTCCGAAAGTTACCTCTTTACAACGAATTTGCGGCAAGAATAGTCTCTTCGATTTCACCGCTGTCCCAAACCTGCTCAATATCCGGCCTCGCCATGATTTCAGCCATGATTTTTTCCTGGCGCTTGCCATCAGAGAGCGCCACAGAGTAGCGGGTATCGCTGAAGGTAACCTGCGTGTAAAGCGGCGTCCACTTGTCCGGATGTTTGCCGTGAATTTTGGCTTCAATTTTCTTTTGTAGCAGAAATCGGGGATCTCCCACGAGATCGCGCATCTCCACGTAGTTTCGCATGGCGAGCTCGGCGATGGCATCCGCATCGGGTTTGCGCAGTTCCTGGAACCGGTCGAGTATTTTAGGCCAGTTTTCGGCGTGTTCCACCATCAGTTCTTCCATCACGGAGCAATCTTCAAAACCAGAATTCATGCCCTGGCCATAAAAAGGTACAATCGCATGTGAGGCGTCTCCGAGCAGGCAGGTGTTGTGGCGCACCCATGGATAACATCTGATAATCACCAGGTCGGAGAGGGGGTGGCTGTGGTAATTGGACAATAAATCAGGCACGAGGGCATAGAAATCCGGAAAAACCTCCTTGAAAAATGAATCGATTTTGGAGTCCGAATCCAAGGCTGTAAAAGAATGTTTGCCCGTGTATGGCATGAATAGCGTACATGTAAAACTCCCTCCGGGATTGGGCAGGGCAATCAACATATACCCGCCCCGTGGCCAGATATGCAGCGCGTTTTTTTCGATTTGAAAACTTCCGTTTTCGCCTGCCGGCAAAAGAAGTTCGCGGTAGCCGTGGGGAATGAATTCCTGCTGATAATTGAAACGCGGGGTGCGCATCATGTCGGCGCGAACCTGTGAAAAGGCGCCGTCCGTTCCAAAAATCAGATCGGCCTTTTCGGTGCGTTGTTCGCCGGTCACATTGTTTTCAAAGTGGGCAGTGCTTTTATCAAAGTCCACCTGCACACATCTCCAGTCGAAGTTCATTTCGACTTGTCGTTGGGCAGCCAGGTTGAGCAGGGCCACATTCAGTTCTCCACGCGAAACAGAATAAATGGCCTGGCCCTCTTTGCCATAAGGCTGATAAGTTTCGTTGCCTTCGATATCATGAATTTTTCGGCCGTACATGGGAATGGAAACATCGCGGATGTGCTCTTCCAAACCGACCATGCGGATGGCTTTCCAGCCGCGGTGACTCAGGGCGAGGTTGATTGATTTACCCGCTACCATTTCGACATTCCGCATGTCGGGTCGGCGTTCGTAAAGCTTTACGGGATGCCCTTTTGCGGCGAGGTTGGCTGCGTGAAGTGCTCCTACAAGACCGCCGCCAATGACCAAAACTTTCTTCATTTGATTATTTCTAAGATTCCGTTATCTACTTCTATGATTTCATCAGGCCCGCTTTCAACGTTTCTCCAAATTGCCAGATATCTCCAAAACTGTTATAAAGCGGCACCGGAGCAAGTCGGATCACATTCGGTTCCCTCCAGTCTACAAAAACACCGGATTTCATCAAATGGTTGAAAATTTCTTTGCCATGTCCGGGTATTAGCAAACTTGCCTGACATCCCCGGCGATCAAAGTCGGATGGTGTGATGGTCTGGATGTCAACTTTTGCCGATACGGCAACAGCCTGAATCACCTCGTCGAAGTAGGCGCTCAATTTCAAGCTTTTCTCCCGGAGTTTTACCATGCCCGCTTCCGCAAAAATACGCAGCGAAGCCAGGTGTGGAGCCATCGATAGCACCGGTGCATTGCTCAACTGCCATCCTTCGGCGCCCGGAATAGGGTCAAATCCGGGTTGCATCTTGAAACGCTCCTTTTTATTGTGCCCCCACCAACCCGCAAAACGCGGCAAACTCCTGTCGTTGGCGTATTTTTCGTGAACAAATATGCCGGACACGGCACCCGGACCGCTGTTCAGATACTTATAGGTGCACCAGGCAGCAAAATCCACGCCCCAATCATGCAGATGCATCGGCACATTGCCAGCGGCATGGGCCAGGTCAAAGCCAACCACCGCTCCGGCTGCGTGTCCTGCTTTGGTGATACGCTCCATATCGAAAAGCTGACCCGAATAGTAGTTCACGCCGCCCCAGAATACCAGCGCGATTTCATCGGCGTGTTCTCTGATTTTTGCCTCGATATCCGCTTCGCGAATGGTGTGTTCGCCTTCGCGGGGAGGCACCTCAATGATGGCGTCTGCGGGCGCGAAACCATGAAATTTAACCTGTGATTCCAGGGCGTATTGATCGCTGGGGAATGCTTTGGCCTCGCAGATGATTTTGTACCGTTTGCCTTTTGGCCGGTAAAAACTAACCATCAGAAAATGGAGATTCGCAGTGAGCCCGTTCATGTGCACAACTTCTTCTTTTTTCGCCCCGACGATTTTCGCTGCAGGTTCCATCAACAATTCGTGGTAGCTGTACCAGGGATTCCGGGCTTCAAAATGACCCTCAACACCCAATGCTGCCCAATCGTCTAACTCAGCATTGACTGTTTCGCGAACGGATTTGGGCTGGAGACCAAGTGAATTTCCGGTAAAATAAACCACCGGTCTGCCCTGGTGTTGTGGAAAATGAAATTTGTCCCGAAAAGATGCCAGAGGATCAGCGGCATCAAGGGCCGCAGCTTTGTCGCGAAGTTCATTCATTTGTGACCGGGCTTTTAAATGTAAATTTGCACCCGAAAAACAGTCGGGTATTCGAATATTTTTGCCCCAAAGGTAGCCAATCATGGAAAGAGAAAAATCAAAAGCATTGTATGCAAAAGCCCTGACACTTTTTCCCGGCGGGGTGAGCAGTCCGGTGAGGGCATTCAAGGCGGTGGGCGGCACGCCACTCTTTATGGATCGCGGTGAAGGCAGTCATATCATTGATGTGGATGGCAACAGATATCTGGATTTTTGTTGCTCGTACGGACCTTTGATTTTAGGCCACGCACCCGCCGAAGTGGTGGAAGCCATCCATGCCACCGTATCAAAGGGCACCACGTTTGGTGCGCCCACGGCCTTGGAAAATGAACTGGCTGATCTCATTATTTCCAACCACCGCTACCTGGAAAAAATCCGTTTTGTGAGTTCGGGCACCGAAGCGGCCATGAGTGCCATCCGGCTCGCCCGTGGCTACACGGGTCGCGACAAGATTGTAAAATTTGATGGGTGTTACCACGGTCACGTGGATGCCTTGCTCGTGAATGCCGGCAGCGGTTTGGCGACGTTAGGCACATCGTCATCGGCAGGTATTCCGGAGGCTTACGCCAAAGAGACCATCGTATTGCCGCTCCACGATCGCGAGGCAGTGGAACTGGCGGTTAAGAAATATGGAGGCGATATCGCTTGTATTGCCATTGAGCCTATACCGGCCAACAATGGTTTGCTGATTCAGGGCAAAGAATTTTTGCAATTTTTGCGGGATGTCTGCGACAGGGAGAATATTCCGTTGTTTTTCGATGAGGTTATCTCGGGATTCCGCGTTGGGTTTGAAGGGGCGGCAGGTTATTATGGTATCCGTCCGGATATTGTCGCTTTTGGCAAAATAATCGGAGGCGGATTGCCTGTGGGTGCTTATGGTGCCAGCAAGGAAATCATGGGATTCATTGCGCCGGATGGACCTGTTTATCAAGCTGGAACGCTCAGCGGAAATCCTGTGGCTATGGCAGCGGGCAAGGCGCAGATTGCGGCCTGTCTCGCGCCGGGATTTTACGAAAGTCTCGAAATCAAAATGAATGATTTTGCGGAAGCCATCAATACCCACGCCCAAACGAAGAAGTATCCATTTAAAATCGTTCACATCGGCTCCATATTCTGGCTGGCGTTTTCCGACAAGGAATCCATTACCTCCAGCGCCGAAATAGACGGGGTGAAAATGAATCCGCTTTTCAGCAAAATGCACGCCCTCTTGCTTGATCGGGGCATTTACCTCGGTCCGTCGGGCTATGAGGTCGGATTTATCTCCCGGGCCCATTCGAAAGCCGATTTGGATCAGGCGGTGGAGGATTTCAAAGGGTGTTTGGATACGGTTTTTGGTTGAGAATTTTGATTTAAACGTTTTA
>JBBSDD010000254.1:0-5081 GCA_038249755.1 Flavobacteriales bacterium
TGAATAGTTTGACGTATGCTTTTTCTTCTTTGCCACTGCCACGATCGAAAGGACCACTGCCAGGGCAGTGTTATGAATTTAATAGCTCGAGTCCCGTCCCTGCTACAAATAAATGATGTGCGAAACTTGAGTAAATTATTTCACATCTGTGGTCAAAGACCAAATCATATAGGTTGTACCCGGAAAAAAGATTCTCAGAGCTCAATCATCTTGTTCTTGATAGCATATTTCACCAGGTCGATTGTGGTATGAAGGCCCAATTTTTCAAGAATATTGTTCTTATGCGTTTCCACCGTTCGCGCACTGATTTCGAGCTGGTGGCCAATTTCCTTGTAGCTCAACCCTTCGCACAAAAGAAGCATGGTTTCAATTTCACGTTTTGACAAGTTGCTCGCCTTATGAGATGCGTAAGGGTCGCCCATCGTTGCCTTTCGCATAAAATTCCTGGACAGGTTGGATTCAAGAGATTTCGCGATATACTTCTCATTTTTCAAAACCGTATGGAGTGCAAGAAGAAGCTCTTCCCGACTTACGTCTTTGCCTAGAAAGGCAGATGCACCCGCATTGAAAGCGCTGAATAGAAGTTCTTCTTCGCTGTTGCCGCTCATCACCAATACAAGGATGTTTGGCCATCGGGCTAAGACCGACTTCATGATGCCAATACCTTCAGGCTTCGGCAGAAACATATCGAGAATCAATAGGTCTGTATCCTGCTGCTCAAGCAACAATATCAAGTCATGTTCGGTATTGGCCCAGCCGATTATTTCGAATGGTTCAGCCCCATGCAACAATGATCGAATGCCGTCAACCACCACCTGGTGGTCGTCGAGTATGGCAATTTTTATTTGATCCATGCTTCTAAATTACAATTCTCTCGCAATTACATCACTATCCATTTTGTTGCGGGAGTGTAAAGTGAAATGTTGAACCCTGGCCCAAATGGCTTTCCGCCCAAATTCGGCCTCCATTCTTTGCCACAAACTCATGGCATAGGATCAAGCCAATACCGGTTCCCTTTTCTTCACTACCGCCAATAATTTTATGGTCTACATCCAATCTGAAAAGCAGTGCCAGGTCGCCGGCGCTCAATCCTATTCCCGAATCCCGGACGCTCACTTCAACTGAACCACCATCAAGTTTGGATGAAATCCAAATCTCTCCCCCACGAGGAGTAAATTTTATAGCATTTGTTATCAGGTTGGTGAGTATGATGGACACCATGTTCCTATCTGCGAATACCATGACTTCTCCATCCATCTGCAAGTCGATGGTGATCTCCTTACGCTCCGCTGTCGCCTGCATGAAGGCAACGGCTTTATATGCTATAATTGCCAAATTGATCTCCTTTGGTGAAAACCTCATGGAACCGGATTTGGAAGTAGACCATTGCAGCAGGTTTTGAAAAAGTTCAAACAGATTTTCTGAAGATTTTTCAAGCCTTTGAATGAGTCCCAGTTTCTCATTTTCCGGCAGGTCGAAATAGGAATCTGAGAGCGTCTTGGCAACAGCCCTGTAAGCGCTCAAAGGGTTCTTAATATCGTGCGCCAGGATGGTCACAAACTTGGTAACTTGTGAATTGGCTTTTTTCAACTCCAATTCTCGCGATTCCAAGCTCTGATTCAATCCATTGAGCTCCAGGTTTTTTTCTGAAAGTGATCGGGTTGATTTGGTGCGCAGGTCATAGAGTCGGTAAAGTGCGCCAACCAGAATAAGTCCAAGTACAATGCTGGCAACGAGAAGAATGAGTGCAGTCCTGTTATTTCGAAGCTTCGCTTCATTGCTTTCTTTTTCTAATTTCAGCAACCTAATTTCATCATTCTTTTTGGCCGATCTATATCTCACCTCCAATTCAAGTATATTCTGTCGGCTTTCAATATTGAGAAGGCTGTCGCCGGTTTCTTTAAACAGCCTGTGGAATCGAAGCGCCTGACTGAAATCCTTGAGGCTGTCGTGGATGATTGACAGGTTGCCATAGAGTTCGTGTTGAATTGAGAGATTGCGAATTTGCTCAGCCACTGTGAGGCCTTCTTCAGCACTAAGTTTGGCTTCCGCAAATCGCGATAAATTCAATAAGTTGTTCGATTGATTTGCCAATCCTTCAGCTATTCTCTGAAGGTCATTTAACGAGCGGTTTATTTCCAGCGATTCATTTTGATAAGAAAGGGCAGTCTCGAAGTCGCCAACAAGCCCTGAAGCTACACCCAAATTTATCAAGGCAGCAGATTGTCCTTTACGATCATCGAGTACCCTGTAAATTTCCAAAGTCCGCTCGAGATTTGGCTTCGCCATTTCGGGCCTTCCGCTGTTCAAAAATGCGACTCCTATGTTGTTTAAACACACAGCCGTCTGATATTGATCACCCAACTCCAGGAATACATCCATTGCGGACTCCAAATATGCAATCGCATCATCGTGTTTGCCTTGAGAAGAAAGAACGTTTGCTACATTTATTTGACTTACTCCCTTCTTGTAGACGTATTCGCTGCTGTCGGCTCTGGTAAGGGCGCGCAGATAGTATTGCATGGCTTTTTCATACTGCATTTCCAGATAATACGTATTGCCTATTTTAATTTCAACATCAATGTGCCCACTGCCATTTTTAAGCAATTCAAAATAATTTAGCGCGATAAATAGCTCCTCACGCGCGACAGTAAAATCGCGCTCCTGGATTGATAATTCCCCAAGTTGCAGGTGATAGTTGGCAATGTTTAAAGTGTCCTTTAAAGTGGACCAAATGGAGCGAGCGCTATCCAATAAATTTCGCGAAGCTTTAAAGTCATTGCTCTTTAGTTGCGCAAATGCCTTGTTAGAATATGCCCTGGCCAAACCCGCCGGATACTTTGCCTCCCTGCTCCACGCCACCGCCAAGCTAGCCGTAGCCAAAGCTTGAGAATAACTTGTTTTCAATACATCTGATGTTCGGTGGTTTAGTGAATCAATTTCTGAAAATGTCCTTACCCTAATCGCATTTTGCGGAAGTTCTAGTGTTTCTGCAAAACACAAAAAAGGCATCATGCAAATACCCACAATCATTAAGAAAAGGACACGGCAACAGGCTATGAAATAAAATCGAGTCAAGAAATGGAAATTGACATTGTGGAAAGGGTTTTGTCGCTTTTCAAATTTAATAGATTTTCCATCTATCAAAAAACTCAAATCATGTGCAGCGTATGCCATTCATGAGATCGCTCATTTCTGGTAAAATCCTTTTATCTGCGACAAAAAAGCCCGTATTTGAAAAGAGAAGCCCGTTGGCCCCCGCCGATCAAAGGAAGTGCGTATGTATCCGCTTACGGGCACGGCCGGAAAGGGCGTGGCTGGCTGGAAGAATGCCCTGACGGAGGCTCAGGTAAAAAACATCCGGCTCGACTGGTTTTCACCGGACGCACCTGCGGCACGTGTCTCCGAAGTTTATATCATATCATCGTCTTTGGCCAAATCCTGCTTCCCCTTTTTCCGCTCCGCCTTAAACTTTTTCGGTTTGTAGTTGGGTTTGAAGTCGGAGCCTTTAAAGATTCGGACGGGATTTCCGCGCACGAGTTCGTCGTGGTTGGTCCATTCTTCGCGGGCTCTTTGCTCCTGGTCTTGCAAGGCTTTTTCTTCCAATCGTAGTAAGAGTTTGCGCCGGGCTTCGGTCCTGTTTTGCAACTGTGACCGCCCATCTGAAGAAAAGGCCACTTCGCCAGTGGGAATATGGGTGGCCCGCACTGCGGTGCTTACCTTGTTGACATGTTGCCCGCCCGGACCGCCAGATCGTGTGAATTCGTATCGGATGTCGGCATCGTTCACGACCTGTTCGTCTGCGCTTCCGCCAAGGATGTTGATACCGATAAACCAATTCTTCCGCTTGTGGAGTTTCCGGAATTCACTTTGACCAATCCACTGAATGGTTCCTACCCAGCCCTGAAGGAATGCCTCAAGCTTATCGCCTTTCAGTTCAATGGAAGCCGTTTTCAGCGTCCCATTTTCATCACCGGGCTCACGGTGAACGATCCGGTGCTTTAAACCAAATTCCTGGGCTTCCGCAATGATTTTCTTGAGCACCTGAGCCACGACCCAGGCGCATTCCGCCGGGCCGCGCCCTGATGTGATTTGTATTGTTTTCTTTTCCATGTCAGTTCTTATCCATGCGTACAATTTTGGGGGTAAACGTGCCGATCACCTCTACCAAATCCTTTTGATATTTCATCGGGTATGTTGCTAGTGCCATTGGCAATCCGCTTTTGGCGAAAGCCCAAAGGCGTTAAAATGATTTGTGAAATGGGTTTTTGGAATGGTCTTAAAAGGCATAAAAAAAACCCGATCTGGACAGATCGGGCAGAAGATATCAATGTCTGGTTGAGATTACCTGACTCCGGTCTGTGAATTGATATTTATGTTCTGCACCAAAATGATTTATGGGGTATTAACTTTTGCCGATCAAATTTAATGGAAAATAACTGAGATATGCAAGGGGTATTTTTGGAGAACGAAAATCACATTCAAATCTCAAAGAAATCAAAATGTAAGTGTCACTGGAAAAAATCAGCTTTTATCTAACACTTTAGACCAAACTCAAAAAATTCTTTTATTATTGTTGTCGTCCACTCATTACTGATTGTTTATCCACTAACAAAATTTTCGATAATTTTCTCCGTTGAATGCAAAAGGCCAATCTCATGAAAATTCTCCTCATTCCTGCTGCAATCCTCATCACAGCCATAGCCACCGGATTTGCCGGCAAGCCAAAGGCAAACATAAAACTCCCCAAATCATTCACCACAGAGTTCGCATATGTGCCGGAAGGCTCCATTTCGGTGGAAACCGTGCAACAGGAAATAAACGCTTTTTTCGCGCTAAAAACTGAAGTAAGCAACATCCAATACCGCCAGTTTTTGGCAGCGATGGACACCGCAGATGACAATACCCAAAAGGCTGTCGCTATCTACAAGGATAACTGGATCAAAGGCCGTTGGAACAACGAACCATTTGTTGAATATTACAGCACACATCCGGCTTACGACAACTATCCTGTGGTAAACATCACCCATGAAGCTGCGCAGATCTATTGCGAATGGCTCACCGCCCGCTACAAGACACAA
>JBBSDD010000255.1:0-5070 GCA_038249755.1 Flavobacteriales bacterium
AAGCGTATATGAAGCTGGGTTATTCTGAAAGCTGGATTAACCAACGGCTGAAAAGCATTGAAATTCGCAAAGAACTCACCGATGAATGGAAAAAGAGAGGATTGAAGAGGAATCAGAACCTGAAGTTTAAGGTCTTTGTTCTCGAAAATTCTTAACTTCTTGTTTTTTGTGGGACTTCAACCGCATGGCCATATCGTAAAGGATAAGTCCGAACAGCAGTAGGAAAGGCGCCCCATGCATGAGTAAATCAAGCCAGTCCTTCATTGCCATGCCTTCTGCGCCACCAAGCACCCACCTCACTTTACCGAAGAGATGGGGTTCGGGTGCAAAAGGCGCGAGTCCAAGGGTGAAGCTGCCAAAAATGGCAATGAAATACAAATTCTTCTTACTCATACCACCGGTTTTATAGTTTCCGCTTCCGCGAAATTACAAAGGACCGCACTTCTTTTGCGTGATACGAATCACCTTCAGGTACGGCGGCATTGTGTCCTTTCATCAAAAAGACTAATCTAAATAGAGTCTGTCAATAGAGTCTGTCAATAGAGTCAGGTGGCTGAGCCAGAAAGTTCGATAGCGACGCGCACGCAGTTATAAAAATCAAGGAGTTGACAGTAGTCAATGACTGTTTTTAGAACAAGTGGAAGGAAGTTATCGGACTTTATGGACAGACAATAAACAGTGAATCGCTTATTCCCGCATAATCTTGTGCTGTCGGTTGATCGACTCCTGGTGAATGGCTTTGAAAATACCCGATACAAGCTCGGCACTCAAACCTTTTTTAGCGCCTTTTTCCACGCCTTTTTCCAGAATTTCGTTCCACCGGCTCGTCTGCAAAATGGAGATGTTTGCCTTTTTCTTAAAAGCACCAATACCGTCCGCCAGTTTCATGCGCGAGCCGAGAAGTGCCAGGATTTCATCGTCTATCTCATCGATTTGTCCGCGAAGACTCTCCAACGAATCCAAAAAATCCGGATCCGTGCTGGTCGCTTGTCTGAAACGCAACCGGCCCAACATTTCTGTAAAAACCACCGGTGTAATTTGCTGGGCTGCATCGCTCCACGCGGCATCTGGGTTGGGATGCACTTCGAGCATCAAGCCATCGTAGTTGAGATCCAGGGCTTTTTGAGATACATCAAAAAGCATTTCCCGGTTGCCACAAATGTGGCTGCTGTCGCAAATGAAGGCCATGTCTGGAAATTGCCTTTTCAATTCAATGGCCAACTGCCATCTGGGCTGATTGCGGTATGTGCTGTTGCCAAAAGAACTGAAACCCCGGTGGATGACGCCAATCTGGCGAATGCCGGCGCCATAAATGCGCTCAATGGCACCAATCCACAATTTCACATCGGGATTGATGGGGTTTTTGATCAGCACCGGGATGTCGGCGCCTTGTAGGGCGTCGGCGATCTCCTGCACGGAAAAGGATTGACGGTAGACCTTGCACCAATCCATAAGACATCAATGCCATACTTCAGCGACTCGTGCACGTGATGCGCGTTGGCCACTTCCGTGCAAACCTTCAAACCCGTTTCTTCTTTTACCCTGCGCAACCAAGGCAGGGCCTTGGTGCCGACTCCTTCAAAATCATTTGGCCGTGTGCGCGGTTTCCACACACCAGCGCGAAAAAGGTCGATTTCGGAGTTTTTCAGGCCATGAGCCGTTTCCATCACCTGCTCTTCGGTTTCTGCACTGCACGGGCCCGCAATCCAATAAGGGCGTTGGCCCTGACCGGCGAAAAATGGCTTTAAACTGATTTCGTTTTCCATGTTCAAATGATTTTTTTAATGTGATTGGCCCTTTCGATTAAATCCTGCAGCGAAGACGCACTGTTGTTTGATAGTGCAAGCTCAAAGGCCCGCAATTGTTCAATATGACTTTGTAATACTTCCAAAAGGTGATGTCGGTTCTGTAAAAAAATAGGAACCCAGGTGTGGGGTGCACTTTTCGCCAAACGCACGGTGGAGGTAAATCCACCAGCGGCCAGTTGAAAAATGTCTTTTTCATTTTTTTCTTTTTCCAAAACAGTAAGCGCCAAAGAGAAGGACGAAATATGGGAAATATGAGAGACAAATGCGGCATGTATATCATGTAAATCGCCGGAGTAATGGACTGTTTTCATTTTTAGCGCATCGAAAATTCCATTCACGAGGCTCAGTGCATCTGCATCCGAATCGTCACGGTCGCAGATCACAACAAACTTATTGGCAAAAAGATCGGTGACCGCTGCCTCGGGGCCACTAAACTCGGTTCCCGCCATGGGATGACAGGCCACATATCTCCCGCGTTTTACGTGTTTATTGGCTTCCGCCAAAATAGCACCCTTGGTTGAACCAAAATCAATGACCACCTGGTGATCTTTAATTTTCGCTAAAAGCTCTGGCAGCAAAGCGCTTATGGCGTCTACCGGTGTGGCCAGAACCAAAAGGTCTGAAACTTCGATGCATTCATCCATGGTGCATATCTGATCTACCAGCCGTCGTTCAATCGCCCTTTTGGCGTGGGTTTCATCTGCCTCAAAACCCACCACGTGGTGTCCCAGCCTTTTCATTTCCAAAGCGAAAGATCCGCCGATAAGCCCCAGTCCAATTACTGCTATTTTCATTGGACCAATGATTTTGCATTTGCAACCCGCCCGAGCGCTGACTCAAGCAATTCCACAGGAGCACAAAGTGAAATACGCACATACCGCGCCCCATTGGAACCAAAAACACTTCCGGGCACGATGAAAACGGAAATTTCATTTAGAAGGTGATCGGTCAGTTGTTCGGCGTTGTGAAGTCCATCCGGTATTTTGCCCCAGCCAAACAATCCGCTTTGCCCTTTAGCTACTTCACAACCTAAATTTTCCAATATGTCCACAGCGACTTTTTGTCTTTCGCCATAAATGCCATTTAAATAATTGGTCCACTCAATGCCCGATTGAAGCGCAACAACTGCTGCCAATTGTAGTGGTTTGAACATTCCGGAGTCCATATTGCTTTTGAATTTTAACACCGTGTCAATGATGCGCTCATTGCCGGCGAGCATCCCAATCCGCCAGCCCGCCATGTTGAAAGTTTTGCTGAGGGAATTCAGTTCCAGCGCCACTTCCTTCGATCCTTCCACCGAAAAAATACTCATTGGCTCTGGATTCAAAATGCTGTTGTATGGATTGTCATGGCAAAGCAGGATGCCATGTTTTTTGGCGAAAGCCACCAATGAGCTGAACAAATCTGGTGTAGGCCTTGCACCGGAAGGCATGTGGGGATAGTTGATCCACATGATTTTTACTTTCGTTAAATCTGATTTGGCAAGTGCCTCTAAATTCGGAAACCACCGATTTTCTTCAAAAAGGTCATAATGAATTGCTTCGGCACCGGCCAATTTTGCTGCAGCGCTGTAGGTCGGGTATCCTGGATTTGGTACGAGCACCTGATCGCCCGCGCCAAGAAATGCCATACTGATGTGCATGATTCCCTCTTTCGATCCGATGAGCGGAAGAATTTCTTTTTCAGCGTCGAGGCGAACGCTGTATGCGCGTTCGTACCACTGCGCGAAAGCATTGCGAAGTTCTGGTATGCCCCGGTAACTCTGATATCCGTGATGCGCATCGGAGAGCGAAGCGCGGTGTAAAGCGGCGATTACATCGGGGTGAGGAGGCAGGTCCGGGCTGCCGATCCCGAGATTGATGATGTCGCGTCCGGAAGCCTGCAATCTGGCCACTTCGCGGAGCTTGTCTGCAAAATAATAGGTTGAAACGTTGTCGAGCCTGCTGGCTTGTGGGATATTCATAGCCTAAGTTTCAAGAAATTTTCCAGGGGTGTAAATGCCGTGTATTTTCAATTCGTCAGTCACCGCTCCAAAAACTTTTTCCAGCCACACGCGGTTCATCGGGTTTTCACGCTCGAGGTCGATGTAAAAGCGGTAGTGCCATGCTTTGCCAATGATGGGCAGCGATTGGATTTTTGTGAGATTGAGTCCCTCTTCGTAGGCGATGCTTAAAAGTTTGTTGAGCGAACCTCTCTCGTGCGAAAGTATCAGCGAGAGCGAGGCTTTTCTGCCGGCTGTTTCGTGCTGCATTTTTTCAAGTTGTAAAAAGCGGGTATAATTCTCAGGGTTGTTTTCAATGCCCCGCGCGAGAATGTTCAGGCCAAACATCTCCGCAGCTGCTTTGCTCGCAATCGCCGCCTGGGTTTTGTTTTGGGTGGCGGCTATGCGCTCAGCCACCATGGCCGTATCTTCCGCTTCAATCAATTTGATATGTGGATACTTTTTCAAAAAAACATAACACTGCGCCAAGGCAATGGGATGTGAATGAATCTCTGAAATCCCGCTGAGGTCAACCCCGGGCAAAGCCATCAGATTCTGATGGATGCGCAGAAAAATTTCACCGGAAATCTGCACCGGAAACCGGTCAAGCAGGCGGTAATTGTTTAGCAGACTTCCGGCTATGGTGTTTTCGATGGCGACGATTCCCGCGCCTTCCGCTACATCCGCCGTATGGCGAAAAACATCCTCAAATTCGATGCAGGGGACTACCTTGTTCTCCGTTGCACCATCAATGTGGCTGGCAGCCATGTGGTGAAACGAGCCCAGGCCTCCCTGAATCGCAATGCTTGATTTTTTCTCTTTCGTTGCTATCATAAACAAAAAAAGACCCTAAAAGGGCCTCGCTATTATTTGTGCATATACACCAGCCCTATTTTTTCTTGTGAAAAAAATACCAGCTATAAAAAAATGTATTTGCGCTTAGTGTCATTGGGACAATTTTGGTGAAGGTAAATGATAAATCCGAAAAGTCAAATTTTTTTGAATTTATAAAAGGCCGGTATTAACCCGAAGGGTTAAAATTTGGGATTTACAGAAAGTATATGAAATATTGATTTTTAGATGTTTAACCAAAATGGATAAAATTGGTCATTGGTATTAAGTGAAGATTGCACCACCGCGGAAGTTTCAAAATCTAATTCTAAGATCCCTCATTGCATTCGGGATGACAGGTCGCCTGGTTATATAGGGGGAGAAAAAAGGGCGGCGGAGCCGCCCTTTTTTCTCCCCCTATATAACCAGGCGACCTGTCATCCCGAATGC
>JBBSDD010000256.1:0-5062 GCA_038249755.1 Flavobacteriales bacterium
AATTTTTAAAAAAACTTATTTCATATCTGACCTGTTTTCTAAAAATACCCACATGAAAAAGAACGTATTTTTTGCTTTTGTAGCTGCTTCTGTTCTGTTCGGTTTTACCGGATGTGACCACGAGACGGATGAATTTGACGGGCCTGATCTCGTGGATCGTTTTGGAGCGTTTGCAGTAATCTCTGAACTGGAAATCAGCAGGGACACTGTTCATTTTGAAGCGGGCGAAACTGTAGTTTTCAATGCCGAGTTCAATAAGAGCATAAACTGGATTGTAACTATTACGGGATCTGAAAGCGGCGCAGTAAAGAGAATTGAAGGATTCTCTCGTTTTGTGAATTCTGAAAATGCAACATGGGAAGGCAGTACAACAGACCTACCCTTTTTTCGAGTCGAAGGTTGTATCGTTGAATTTATTGTGCCTGAAGAGCCGTCGTTCGTAAGTACAGGAGAAGTTGTAATCGGATCAACCCGCGTTTATCCCGGTTTACTTTTTACGGATTTTGAAGAAGAACCTGGCACGAATATCAGGGTCAGAAATTTCCAATTTGAGTTAAATTTAGCTGAATCAGGGAGACGGGATTCGAGCGTTATTCCACCTGCCCAAGGCGAATTTTCATTGGTGCTTACGGGAAGTGATAATGCCCAGGATCCTTTCGTAGGTTTAATTGAAGTCTATTCCGAACTTAGTGGAAGTACTTATTTGCAACTTACATCGAATGATCCTTCAAACATTTTTTTTAACTGTTTTCTATATGGCGATGGAAGACCCAATGCAATTGCTATTGTGCAATTGGTTATTGATTCCAATGACAATGAGACATTTGAAGATGGTACAGATGCAACGTATCAGCCTGAAAATGTAGTACCCATTACGTGGAACGGATGGCAACTCTACAGCTTGACCTTAGCAGATTTTGGAATTCCGGAAGCTGATATGGATCGCATTTTATTGGCCCGTATACTTTTAATAAACGATAGAGCTAACAATCCAATTCCGCCAGATGAAATACAGTTTGGCCTGGACTATATGACCTTTACCCAAGGAACCCCTTTTCAATTGTAATCCTGATGATAAATTCGGACTCAAATAGTTTTCAATCTTTCACCATAATGTCTTACATAAAAAGGAATTTTTTCGGAAAGTGCACCTTCCTTTTATTGCTACTTGTTTCGTACACCGGCTGCGTGGAATTTAAACCCGTGGTTTTGTACACCGGTATGGAAGCTGAGCCGCTGGCCGTAAAGCCCGCTTACGTGGGTTTGGTGGTGGAGCCTGAGATTTTTCGCGAAAGCGCAAAGGATGTATGGGGTCTGGAAAAAAATGCCTGCCAAACTGCGAGCCTCACCACTGAAGCTGCCTATTCGGGGAGCAGCAGCATCGCCATCACCTGGAACCGCGGCGCGGAAAACTGCACCTGGGCTGGGATCGGCATTGGTTGGGACGCTTATGCGGGCAAGGACCTTTCGGAAATCATGGCCTATGGGGCGGTGGAATTTTATGTGCGCAGCCAGCAGGGCCGCATGTTTAGCCTGCCCTTCGTGCTCACACTCGAAGATTACAGCGGGGGCCTGGGTTTTTGTTATACGAGCAATTCCTATTTCGAACGGGCCGCCATCGACGAGACCTGGCAAAAAGTGGTGGTGCCCCTCCGCGATTTTGACATCCGCATCGAAAATCTGGATGTGACCAATATCAAACAATTACAAATCGAATTGCAGCAAAGCGGCAGCGTATTCCTGGACGACATCAAGCTCATACTGCATGAAACCACCCCGCAGGAACCCTGGATGGTGGAAGAGAAACTGCCCGACCCAACCGCTATGCCCATCAAGATTTTTGAAGATGATTTTATCAACGACAATGGCTGGGGTATCATCACCGACCGCTGCATGGACGTGCGCTACACCACCGCCGAAAAATCGGAAGGAGTGCGCGCCATCCACGCCAAATGGGATCAAACGGCCGGCGATTGTTCGCTCATGTCATTTGGCGCAAGCTGGAACAAATGGCGACCCGTGGACATCAGGCCCATCCGGAAAACTGCCGGACTGCAATTTGATCTCAAAATGGTATCAACCGATGGGATCGGCAAACTCTCCATGAAAGCCGGCCTCGAAGATTACGACCGGAAAAAATCTACTGTGACCCTGCAAAGTACCTACACGGCCGATGGGGCGTATACCACCACCTGGACCCGGGTCACCATACCTTTTGCCGACTTGCCCAATGAGATCAATTTTGGCAATGTGAAACAAATCTGGTTTGGGCTGGACGGCGTAGGAGAAGTGTACATAGACAATATCCGCCTGGTAGAATTATAAATTGATGCGATTGCTTTCGCAAAAAAAAAGAGTTGGTTTAAAAATTTAAATATGAACAATCAGTCAGTTCGGGTGAATTTTCGCTGCGCCTTGGCGGTGGGAAAATTTCTATCGAAAACTCCTGGAGAAAAATCAAATCCTTGTGGCCTTCTCGATACAATTTTCGATGACGAAGGAGTCGAAAATCACTCGAAGCAACAAAAGAATAGCGATTTAACCAAGATTGACGAATTGGGATACAAAATTGAAACCCGTATATTGAATCATCTGGCAAATTCCGAATAATTATGAAAAAACAAAAACAAATTATGATACAACGAATCCTGATTTTAAGCCTTTTGCTGACAAGCCTTCAAGCAGTAGGCGCCGGGATCACCTTTCGCCTGAATATGAGCGGATATTCCGGATTTACCACCCCGCAAGTGAGCGGTACGTTCAACAACTGGTGCGGCAATTGCAACCCCATGAGCGATCCCGACGGGGACGGAATCTGGGAAGCCACCATCAACCTTCCTGCGGGCAATATTCAGTACAAATTCTCTTTTGGCAATTGGGCGGCCCAGGAAAATCTGAGCAACGCATCAGGCTGCGTGGCCAGCGATGGCCAATTTACCAACCGCATCCTGACTGTGCAAGGCGATGCCGTGCTCGACCTGGTGTGCTGGGGTTTGTGTACCGACTGCCTCGAACCTGATGCGGAAAACTGGGTGATCTCCTGGAGCGACGAATTTGACGGAGCGGCGCTCGACCTTGATACGTGGACACACGAATTGGGCAGCAGCGGCTGGGGCAACAATGAATTGCAGAATTACACCAACAGCTCCAATAATCTGGAAGTAAGCAATGGCAGTCTGAAAATCATTGCGCGCAGCGGAGGTCCGGGCAGCAATAGTTACTCATCGGCGCGAATCATCAGCAACAACAAGGTAGAAATTCAATACGGAAAGATTGAAGCCCGCATCAAGGTACCCGTGGGGCAGGGAATATGGCCGGCTTTCTGGATGCTTGGCGCCAATTACGAATCGGTGGGTTGGCCCCAATGCGGCGAAATAGACATCATGGAGCACGTTAACAACGAGCCGCTCACCAACACGGCCATGCACTGGAATCAGGGCGGGCATAACTATCGCAGCAGCTCTGTGCCATTCGATGCCACGGAATTTCATCTTTATGGTGCCATCTGGAACGAAGCAGGCGTCACCTTCCTGCTCGACGATCAACCCTGGTGGCATTTTCCATTTTCGCAAGCCAACAACACTGCCCCGATTTTCCAGAATCCCTTCTTCTTTCTGCTCAATGTGGCTGTGGGCGGCAACTGGCCGGGCAATCCCAATGCCAGCACGCCTTTCCCTGCCACCATGGAAGTGGACTATATCCGCGTTTTTGAAATTCAGGCACTCGGCCAAAGCAGAGTTGACCTCTCAGCGATTAAAATTTATCCCGTACCGGCCACCGATCATTTTACCATTTCCGTTGGCGTGCACCTCGGGCCCTGGACGTACCGGATTTTTGACCTGGAGGGCAAGGAAGTCCTTTCGGGAAATGCAGCTGACGGTGCCGAAGTGATCGATACGCGGAATTGGAAAGCGGGTATTTATGTGGTGGAGGTGAGGAATGGAGAGCGTGTGAGGACGGTGAGAGTGGTAAGGGAGTTATGGGAGTAGGTGTGCCAGGTGTGGGAGGAGCGCTGTCCATGGCGGGTATTCGGGGGACACGGGCGACACGGACGTATTAGCTGAAGGAGGCTCGATCAAGATGGTCTATTTTTTCTTGTTTCTTTCTTCGAGACGGGCTTTGAACATGCGTTCTTTGAGGCCGCCTTCTTTGACAAAGGCGGTCTCCAGTTGTTTGATTTGCTGTTTGAGCAGATAGGTGCAGATTCTAATCAGGGAAATCATTGTATTGGCGCATATTTCCGGGCTCTCGTGCTCGATGGCTTTTACAAAGGTGGTATACGTTGGCTTGGGGGTGCTTGTGTTCAACTCGCGAAGCCGGGCAACCAACCGGTGGTCCTTTGCCCAGATCGGCAGCTTTTGGGTGCGTAGAAAGTCTTCGTAATCTATGAGCAGTTCTTCGAGACTGGCGCGGGCTACATTGGTCAGTTTTATTTCGGTTTCTTTAGAAGTTCCAGATGCCATACTGGCTTCAGCAATGTTTTGTTTGCCACTGCGGGCAGCTTGTAGCATTTGTCCTACAGTGCGATCATATTTGTGAAAAAAGCGATTGGTGAAATACACCGTGCCGTCATAAATGATCTCCGCTTTCTGATAACCAAACAGATTGCGGTATCCCCCGTGAACGGGGATAAAGCCTTCGGTATTTTTTTCCTGGTCGGTCATTTTGGAAGAGCTCGTGGAATGCGGAAACCCGCTTAACTGCCTTGATATTATTTGATTGGGATGAATTTAAAAAGAATTTTTGAGAGAATGGGCAATTTTGGTGGAAGATTTTATTTGAGGGACTCGTGGGACTCTTGGTATAAGTGCGTCAGAGTAGCACTTGTGGGTCATATTTTTCTTTTAACTAAAATCCCTGAGGTATTTATAAATCATTCATATTTATTTTTCAAAAAGCTGATCGTTTCGCCCATCAGTTTTTTAAGCTCATCTTGATTGATGTCTGAAAGTTTTTTCACGTAAATGCAGGCCTTGGCCACTTTAAACTTGCCGAGATTTTCCAGCAAGTGGGCGTGTTCCTCACTGCCGGTATAAACGTAAAGCGAAATGGCCGCCTTTCT
>JBBSDD010000257.1:0-5035 GCA_038249755.1 Flavobacteriales bacterium
CGACTTCGAGCGAGCCACCCCTCTCGAGAGGGGCCGGGGGTGTGTTTTTGGATCCTACTTTTCATCAGAATACTGGGCTATCCCATTCTTCACCTGACACACCCCTAAATCCCCTCTCGAGAAGGGACTTGCCGCCCGCAGGCATTTGCACTACTTCGCAGTGAGCATCTTTTAAACCCGGGATTCCGAATCTCGATTTGGAATTGCATGATATGTTGGCTTTCAGAATATTGCTTTACTTCACAGTCACCGTTTTCACATTATCCGTGATCACCCTTTCGATGAGCATGCGGCGTGGATCGATGGCTGCTTTTGCCGGAAGGCTATCCACAGTCATGGTATAATTCATGGACGGTTTATTGACCTTCACGCGTTTCCAATCGAGAAGCCGGCTTTCGTCGCTGTCGGCATAAACGCCAAAATCCACCCATTCATCCACCGGCTGTTCCGTCTCGTTTCCAAGCGTGTCGGCGTAGAGTTTTCGCGTTTCCAATTGGAAAGTGACTTCGTATTTTCCATCGGCGCGTTTGGTGGCATCGGCTTCTTTGAGGCGGAAATCGTATAGGGTGATTTCCTTAAACCAATCGTTTACCAGGTAGCGCAGGCTGTCCGGCACACGCGGATCAAGGTGGCGCAGGTAATCATAAGAAGTCGGGTAGGGAGGCTCGGCGTAGCGGTACTCTTCCAGGAAGGTTTTGAGCGAAGCATTTACGCTGTCTTCACCGATGTAATCCTGGAGTGCATACATGATCACACTGCCTTTTCCATAGTGTATGTGGCCCTGATTTTCCACCTTGAAGAGCGGCAATTCATTCTCAGTTTCAAATGCCCGGCCACTGAGGTACCGGTCAAAATCGTATTTCAGGAATTCTTTCATTTTCAAATCGTCCGATTTTGGATCGTTTTTCATCACCATCAGACTGGAGTATTCTGCAAAACTTTCGGTGAGCATGGTGCCGCCCTGCATATTGGCGGGAATCTCCTGATGGGCCCACCATTGGTGCGCCATCTCGTGGGCGATGACAGCATCCACCACGTTGTTGTCATTCTCATCTTCGAGGTTGGTGATAAATCCAAAACTTTCAGAATAAGGCATCGTGCCTGGAAATGCCTGCGCAAAGGTGCTGTATCGCGGAAATTCAAGGATGCGCGCCTGCTTGTGGTAGTAGGGTCCGAAATGTTCTTCATAGTAAGCGAATGAACGCTTCACGGCATCAATCATGCGCGGCACATTCACGCTGTGCTTCGTATCGTAGTAGATCTCAATATTGATATCGTTGTATTTTTCCCGGGCTACTTCATAGCGGGCCGACATGAAGTTGTAAAAATTTTGCGAAGGCTGATCCAATTTGTAATGGAAGTATTTGCGGTTATTTTCATCCCATTCACGGATCAGTGAGCCAGGGGCCACCGCGATTTGATCGGGCGAAGTGGAGATCACCGATTCTACATTTACCCAATCCGCCAGACCATTGGTCAGGTAATTGGATAAGCAGAGGTGACCGCAATCGTACTGTAATTCAGGCGTTCTCTTTTTTGTCGGAAGGTCGTACTTACGACGGTCGTTTTTGTCGCTTAGTTCTGCGTCCTGCACATAACCGAGTGCGGGGAGAATTTCAAAATTATTGAGAAATGTACCATTTGAAAGAATATTCGTATTTCCACGTCCATTTTTAAATCCTTTGCTGATGTATTTGGTTCTGATGGTCATGGACAGGTCTTCGCCGGGCAGAAGAGCGTTTGCAAGGGTGTAAATACGCACGCCCATCACCGAATCGTTCAGCGCCAAAGTGGCATTCGGAATATTAATTTCCGTTTCCCAGGAATCGTCCGTGCTGAAAAGCAGGCTGTCTATAGCCATGTCCGTTTTATTTCGAAACACCATATCCGCTTTTACATATACGTCCCGTTTTTCTGGAAATATATCGATGAAGTACTTGATGTCGGTAAGCACAGGCAGTGGTCTGTCCTGGTATTTTTTGTAAGTGTTTTCATACGCCACAGATGCGAGCTCACGCTGTTTTGAATTTTTGTAGGGATTCAGAATCTGGGTATTGTAAAAAATCACACCTGCTACCACAAGCCAGGCCGTGAGTACGATGGCAAAAGTTCTTTTTGCGCTTCCGCTAAAGTTGGCACGCGCACCCTGCCATTTTTCGCGAAAGCTGCTCACCACACTTCGCGGCCAGAAAAGTCCGGAAATAAGGATAAAAATGAAGGCCATCAGTATCCAGTAGGCATCAAACCAAAGCGTGCCAACCATACCAGGCCCAAAGCCGCTGATATCTGAATAAAATATACCCGGTGAGGCGCCCGGCTCAAGCATATTTGATTCCCAGTGAATAACGCTCAGAATTACAGACCAAACGAAAATAAAGAGAATTCCGACAAAATACCCGATATACCGGTTGTTGAGCAGGGTCTGGATCAATACGAACAGCGCAGACAGGATGATGTAAACCGGAAGGGTATCTACGAAAAAGTCGATGAGATATACGTCAAGTTCGATTTGGGTATACCCGCGAAAAAGCTGGGCCATGATGCCCATAAAAATGAATACAAACTGAAGGAGGACAGCTACTGATACCAGCGAAACCACCTTGGCAAATATGGAAATGAATGAATTGTGTGGTGTGGCATTGATCACTTCCTGGATATGTGAAATCCGATCGCGCCATACCAGCTCACCGCTGAAAAAGATGACCACAATGAGCATGAATATCCCGGTGGAACCTTCGATGTCATCGATGATTTTGTACGTGACGGGATACGATTGCAGGCCGAAGTATTCGTACCCCTGAAGCAGACTGATAAACAGGAGAAGAATCCCGAAAATTGCCACAATTTTAAACACGATATTTTTCGTGATGCTCAGCATATTGGCTGCGAAAAAGCTCTTGAACTGCAGCCAGTTCAGGCTTCCGCCAAAACGTGCTGAAGCTGCCGGTTTGTGAAATGTCACCGGCGTTTCAACAGCTTCCACCTTTTTGCGTCGTGATTTTCTGAACCGCATTTTTTCCCGGAAGGAGAACAAACCGAACGAAATCAAGGAGATCACGAGGCCGACGCCGATCCAGATTAAGCGGTTGTACATGATAATTCCTTCGAAAGACGGACTTACCGTATTGCGCTCAGCGGGTGTAAAATATTGGCTGTAAACGCTGTAAGTACGGATACCGAATATGTCGCTCAAAGCGGCAATGGTCTGATTGTTAATATCAGAAAGCAAGATGCCGGTAGCGATATACGCAACGATAATGGCCAGTGCACCCACAAAAGATATGATGGTGCTCTTGAATCGATGGGCGAGCAAGAAGATCAACGAACCCGCCAGAAACATATTCGGCAGCACAAAAATGAAATAGTTGTTTACAATGGTTTCCCAATAAAACGGTCCAATGCGCTCCGGCTCAAGCCACCCTGCGAGCGGGCCGATGATGGCACCCAGCCAGGCCCCCAGAAATACGCCCAATAAAGGAATTGTGGAGAGAATCCAGGCGCCGACAAAACGACCCCAAAAGTATCCTGCCTTTTTGATGGGCAGGTGAAACATGATTTCGTTGAACTGGTTGTTGTGGTCGCGCAGTGCGGCGTTGTTGTAAAAAGCTGCTGCGATAAGCAATCCGAAAATCCCCAGGATCAACGTAAAATTGGTGAGTGTGTGGGGTGAATTTTTGTATACATTGCCCACGGCACCGCCTATCTGCACAGTGTCGCTGGCCACAGCGCCAAAGGCAAGCAGGGTAATCAGGAAAAGAAAAACATAAAGCATCGGACTTTTAAAGGCCGATCGCAGTTCGAGTTTGAGAAATTCTATAAACATGGCTTTATACTTATCAAGCCTCAGCGGCGACGTTTACTTTGGTGAAGAATACGTCTTCGAGACTGGGATTTACGGCAGAGAAACCATCGCCGGGATGGGTGTCGCTGAGCACGTGAATTTGTGGACGGCCGGCCACCATTTTATCGGAGATTACGTGGTGGGTCGTTTTATAGGTCTCCACTTCGGCGCGTTCGATGATTTTTACCCATACACGTCCTTTGAGCTCGTCGAGTACAGTGGTGGGTGAACCGCTGTACACGATTCTTCCCAGATTCATAATGGCCATTGCGGAGCAGAGCTCGCGCACATCATCTACAATGTGGGTGGAGAGAATCACGACCACTTCCTGCCCCACATCGGCGAGCAGGTTGTGAAAACGGTTGCGCTCTCCGGGGTCGAGTCCAGCGGTGGGCTCATCGACGATGATCAGCTGTGGATTTCCTATTAAAGCTTGGGCGATGCCCACGCGCTGCTTCATTCCACCGGAAAATCCTTTGACACTTGTACTGCGTTTGTCATAAAGATTTACTTTTTGCAGCAGGTAATCCACGAGATCTTTGCGTTCTTTTTTATTGGAAATGCCTTTGAGAATGGCTACGTGGTCGAGCAGTTGTTCGGCGGTGATACGCGGATATACACCAAATTCCTGGGGAAGGTATCCGAGCACCTTGCGCAGTTCGGTGGGTTGGTTGAGAATGTCGATATCATTGAGAAAAGCGCTTCCGCTGTCGGCTTCCTGCAGGGTGGCCAGGGTGCGCATCAGACTTGATTTGCCGGCTCCATTCGGACCGAGCAGTCCATACATGCCATTAGAAATTTCGAGACTTACGTCATCGAGGGCTTTTACCCCGTTTGGGTAGGTTTTTGAGAGATTTGCAATGCGCAATGTAGCCATGGTCAAAATTTTAGTTTGGCGAAAGATAAATGAATCGGTGCGCAAGAAATGCAAAAAAATTGATAGCAGTTGGATATTGACTTATGGGAGGGGAAATGAATGGATGGACGGAGGGGTGGGAGTGAAAGTGGGGAGTATTTGGGAATTGGGATTACATATCAGTTCGACGCAAGCTTCATTGGTCAATTGGATCAAAGGACTTCAAGCTGATGTTGATTCGTTTTATCGATTTTAGGAAACTCAAAAAATAAGTTTTACTTTGTAATTGGATAAAATTGGATACAAAATGGGTATACCCAATAATTTGAATCAAAAAC
>JBBSDD010000258.1:0-4999 GCA_038249755.1 Flavobacteriales bacterium
CCTTGGGGCTTCCGGCAAAGAGTCCATGGCTATTTTTCTCATTCAGATTCTTATAATGGGGGTCATCGGATCGTTGATGGGAAGTATTTTGGGAACGGCCGTGCAGTACTATCTGCCTGCCTTATTCGGTGATTTCCTGCCGATCAAGGTTGATTTTCGATTGAGTTCAACAGCTATTCTGGAAGGTTTGGCACTCGGTATGGTTTCCTCCGTTCTCTTTGCGCTCTTCCCATTGTTGAGGATTCGTCGCATCTCGCCCCTGCGGGCCATTCGCATCTCTTTTGAAGATCAGGAATCAGATCGCCTTCCGTATTTGGTTTTTGGATTGATCCTTGGATTTATTGTGTTTTTTTCCTGGTTGCAACTTGGTGCGTTGAATCAGGCGCTTTATTTTTCAGCAGGACTTTTACTCTCTTTTGCACTATTGGCAGGGGTAGCACAATTGATCATTTGGCTGGTTCGAAAATATTTTCCGACAGGTGCATCTTTCCTACTTAGGCAAAGCCTGGCAAATCTATACAGGCCAAACAATCAAACACTCATACTCGTGGTAACGATCGGGCTGGGCACCGCTTTGATCACCACGCTCTTTCTTAGTCAGGGAATGCTTGTAGACAAAGTCCGGTTTTCCTCGACTTCTACAGACAGACCGAATATGGTGCTTTTTGACATTCAGACAAATCAATTGCCATCCGTCAAGGAAATACTTCGTTCCTATAACCTTGAAATAATGGGCGAAGTGCCTATTGTAACGATGCGCCTTCATGAATTGATGGGCAGGAGTGTGGGTGAATTGAGGGCTGATACTGTCACTGGTGTAAAAAGTTGGGTTTTGGACAGGGAATATCGGGTTAGTTACCGCGATTCTTTGACTGAGTCAGAAACCATCCTTTCTGGGGCGTGGTATCCACGGGTTGAAAAGCCGGGCGATCCAATTTATATTTCACTCGAAGAGGGTTTGGCAAAAGATATGGCGGCAGGCGTGGGGGATGAGATGCGTTTTAATGTTCAGGGTGCGGTGCTCAATACCGTGGTGGGCAGCATTCGAAAGGTGGACTGGCAGCGGATGCAAACCAATTTTTTGGTGGTTTTTCCGGAAGGGGTACTGGAGGAAGCACCTAAATTTCATGTCATGCTTGCGCGTTTTGACTCGACGGCTCAATCAGCTGTTTTCCAGAGATCCGTGGTGCAGGAATTTCCGAATATTTCGATTATCGACCTCAATTTAATTTTACAAACGGTGGATTCTGTTTTGGGTAAAGTATCTTTTGTGATTCGTTTTATGGCTTTTTTCAGTATTCTTACCGGATTGTTGGTTCTGACGGGATCCGTCATTGTGAGCAAATATCAGCGCATTCAGGAAAGTGTTTTGCTTCGTACACTTGGTGCGAGTAGGGCTCAAATATTCAAAATCAACATACTGGAATATTTTCTTTTGGGAAGTATTGCAGCATTTACAGGCATTCTAATAGCTCTTGGGGCCGGATGGGCATTGGCTTATTTCAGCTTTGATTCTGATTTTCGACCAGATCCGGTTCCCTTAATTTTGGGTTACCTGGCCATCACACTGCTTACATTGTTGGTCGGATTGAGCAACAGCAGGTCAGTGGTGATGAAGCCACCATTGGAAATATTGCGGAGTGAAGGTTAGTGGCTAAAATATGGATATGAAGTAATTGGCAATTTCTTGTCGAATTGCAGGATTGGCGCCTGACGCCAGCGCAACGGAGATGATAAGGCCAATCATGGCATAACTAAAATCTCTGAAAATCATTCTTCCAGCTTTTACTTTATGTTTTCGCCCTTTTTTCGTTCTGGATAAACTCACTGCAATTTCCCTACCGCCTATAACTCCCAAAAATACCCAAGTCGTACTCAAGGGAACTGTGCTTATGAATAGCTTGTAAATGAGCAACAGTACGTACGTGAAATCGATGAGGGTGGCAGCGCGCACATCTGAAATTCTTACCTTTTCGCTTACTACCCGCTGTATTTTATCCCCTCTCAGATAAAATAGAAGGCCAAGGCCCGCAAAAATTGTTGAAGCAAATACGAAAAACTGAAATCCAGTCTGTTGTCTTGGAAGAAATACGGCAATATTGGCTCCATCCTGCATCACCCAAACTGCCCATAACAATCCGCTCACAAACCATTGAATGACGGACCAGGCAGGATGGGTTTTTCGCTGACTAAAATACCGGCTTATAACCTTGTAACCCGCATACCAAACTACAAATGACAACACGAAAGCGAGCCCGTAGCCGGAAACACTTTTCCCTACCATTGACGTGATTCCAGAGGTATCGGCACTAAAGACACTCAAAAGGAGAAAAGTTGTAGATACAGGCATTCTCAACCTTGTAAGGATCAAAAGAACCAATGGTGCGACAAGTTGAAAATAGCTGAAATTTTCGGGGTGGGGAAAGTTGCTTGAGCCATCAGTGTTTGTAAGCCTTTGATAGGTCACATCTCCGTCAAAATTGATCCATGAAAAAGTAACTGTGGCAAGGAAAATGGAACCAATAAAAAGCCACAGTATCCACCATGGTCGTTTTCGGTTACTCTCAATGAAGGTGCCCAACGACTGGATGCTGTCATTGGCGACCGCTGCGTAGGCCGCAAAAGCAAATCCAAGCCACATGGCAGCCTGACCATAACCCACCATAATTTCTGCAAGCAGCAATCCGGCCAGAACGATAATTAGAAATGTTCTTTCCTTGGCGAAAAAGTCCAAGATATTGAGATAGGGATTGTTACGATCAGCCCTGTTTAAAGTCTTCATATATCGTTGGAGGTTTCAACCATTCCGCAAAAAAACGCCAAGCTCAGATGGAAAGCAGTTTTTCAATGTTAAGTTTATATTAACAAATACGTGAAAGCAAATTGTTTAGTGGGCGCAATTTAGCTACTTCATGTCCTCTTTGAAGCAGAAAAGTCAAAATTTTTAAATGGCTGCTGCGTTCTTTGGAATTTCATCACCCTTTTGATTTTTCTGAGAATTATTGCGACATGAATAGTTTCAATTTTACGGTGAGAAATTAGTATTGCGTTTCTTTGTGGCTGAATCTTATATGGCCGCATATTTTACCTTTCTAAGAAAGCAGTTTCAACCCGTTTTTTTTGGGTGGTTGCTCACTTTTTTTTCAGCTTTTGGTCAGACTTTTCTTATTTCACTTTTCGTCCCATTCCTCTTGCTGGAATTGGATATCAGTAAAGGCGCTTTTGGCGGATATTATGCCATGGCTACCATTATCGGAGCAATATTTCTTTTGAGATTCGGACACCTGATTGATGAGATTCGCGTCAGACAATTCACCAATTATGTGGTAATCGGCCTTCTCATTTCGTGTATACTTCTTGCCCTGGTATGGCATCCCATTACTTTGTTTCTTGCGCTCACAGGATTACGCCTTGCCGGGCAAGGCTTGATGGGGCACATCAGTATGAGTGTTATGTCACGCCATTATATGCATGACAGGGGCAAGGCACTCAGCCTTTCATCACTGGGGTATTCGATGAGTGAAATGGCCTTTCCGGCATTCATTGCATTCGTGATTGCTCTCACCAGTTGGCGCTGGGCCGCGGGATCTGGCGCAATTTTATTGCTTTTACTTCTCCTGTTGATCACGCAACTTGATCTTGAAAGGCTGGATATTCCAAAATCGAATGCTTCCAATGTTACCAGAATTGGAAAACGCAAGTTTTACTGGTCTTTGTTAAAAGAAAAACGATTCTGGATTATCGCATTACCGAGCCTGGGTATAGGTTTTGTGATCACCGGGTTTTTCTTTTATCAGTTTCTGCTCGCAGAAGAGATGAATTGGCCGTACGAAGTATATACACTATTATTTACGGGGTACGGAGCGATCAGGTTTGTGTTTTCGCTTTTTGGCGGAACACTAACTGATAAGTTTTCTGCATTGAAATTGTTTCCATTCTTTCTTATTCCCATGACAATAGGCGTATTGTCAATAGGCTTACTTCCCGGAATTTGGGCCGGCGCCGCTTTTTTATTCCTGACCGGTGTCACCATGGGCGCGAGTGGCGTTTTGAATACGGCAGTGATTGCTGAGCTTTATGGAACTGACCAGATCGGAAAAGTGCGAAGTATGTTCACTGTTGTTTCTGTTTTCAGTACGGCAATAGCGCCATTGATCTTCGGGATTTTGCTGGATCAGCTTATACCCTTTGCATTTATGGCTTATGGCTGTGTGGTCTTTTTGGTTGTTGTAATCATCAACAGTTTGCGCATCCGAAAATTCAAGCGCGTCGACCTTGCAACGCATTGAAAATAACACTATTTAGACTTCTTTCTCTACACGCTGTTGTTCATCAAAATCTGCGTAAAAAGTGCTTCCAACACCTGGCGTACTCTCCACCGAAATTCTTCCTCCAAGAGATTCAATCTGGGTTTTTGTTAAAAAAAGTCCAAACCCTTTTGCGTGCGGATGGTCGTGAAATGTTTTTCTGATTTTAAATATCTCCGTGCAGTGTTTTTCCAGGTCTATGCCAAGCCCATTGTCAGTGACAGTCAGTCGTACTCCGGTTGGTGTTCGGCTAGTGGCCACCGTGATATCGGGTTCGCGCTGAGGAGCGCGGTACTTTAGGGCATTGCTTACCAAATTTTGAAGAATGCTTTCCAGATATTTCTTAGGCGCAAAAATAATGGGGACTTTTCTAAAATTCACGTGAATTTCGGCGTTGGTTTCCTGAATTTCTATTCGAAGGCTTGTCAATATTTTTGACATGATGCCATTCATATCATTGGCGACATATTGAATTTCGGTATCCTGCATGATTTGCATTGATTCAAGCAATTCATTGCACGTGTCCGTAAGGTTTCCACTCACTTGCTTGAGGCTGTCGATCAACAACTGTTTTTCCGAGTCTTCCTTTGAGCTTTCAATGAATTTGACGAGCATTGTAAAATTGGCCAGGGGAGCCCGAAAATTGTGCGAAATGATATTGAAGAAGTCGATAAACTGCTTGTTTTGGTAAG
>JBBSDD010000259.1:0-4994 GCA_038249755.1 Flavobacteriales bacterium
TAATTGTTTAAATTTTAGCTGGTTGGCCGATTTCAATGACAATTATAAATATAAAATGAAACCAATGAAACGTATAATTTATTTTTTCTTTGTTGTGGCGATGGGATCCACTTCTGCCTGGGCCCAAAATGCAAAAGTCGTTTCAGCATATAACTATAGGAATAGTGGAGAACTCGACAAAGCCCGGGAATACATTGATGAGGCTATCCTTCATGAAAAAACCATGAACAATGAAAAAACATGGCGCTATCGAGGGCAAATTTATCAGGGCCTGGCCATGACCGATTCTACCGCAGATCAAAAAATGCTGATCGAAGAAGCGACCAAATCGTTTGAAAAAGGAATGGAATTGGATGCCAAAGGGTCATGGTCTGAGGAGTATGAAAGTGGTATGAACAATGTACAGATATTGGCTTTAAATGCCGGTATCGAGGCATACAACGACCAGGATTATGCCTCTTCGAGAGATCTTTTCCTGATGAGCGCACAAACTTCTGAAAAAATGGGGCGGGTGGATACCATGGCGATATACAACGGTGGACTGGCGGCTGAGCAGGCCGAAGATTACGACAATGCCATCAGACAGTACCGCCGTGCAGCGGAACTGGGTTATCTGGGGCCACAAATGTATATTTACATGGGTAATTTATATACAAAACAGGAAAAGCCCGAGGAATACCTCAAAATAATTCAGGAAGGACGTCAAAAATATCCGGAAAATACGGATCTGATTGTATACGAACTCAATTATTATCTCCAGAATGGGAAATTTGCGGAAGCTGAAAACAATCTTTTGCTCGCTATCGAAAAGGAGCCACAAAACAAACAACTCCATTTCTCACTGGGTGTGGTTTATGACAATCTGGGGGATAAGGAAAAAGCGGTTAAGGCTTACGAAGATGCGATCAGCGTTGACCCGGAATATTTTGATGCAGTGTACAACCTGGGTGCCATGTATTTTAATCAGGCCGTTGAAATGAACAACAACGCCAATGAAATTAAGGACAACAAGAAATATGATGCCGCGAGGGCTGAAGCCAAGGAGATTTTCAAAAAAGCAAAACCACACCTCGAAAAAGCCCATGAAATTGATCCAAAAGATATGGGTGCCATGCAATCTCTGAGCTCTTTGTATGCGCTGCTGAACGAAACTGAAAAATACCAGGAGATGAAGGCCAAGCTTGGAGCTCCTAAAAATTAAGTTTAAAAATAATTTACGAAACATGAAACCCGGAGCGCAAACTTCGGGTTTTATGTTTTTCGGAACGCATCTCATCCATTTATTCAAATTCTATGCATTTTCGTGTATCCACCTTATTATCCGGTTTGTTCATCATCACAATGGTCCTGAATGGCGGTTGCGTACAAACGTCGGAAAACAACGAAATAGATGTGCGCACCGAAAAAGATATTGACAATGCCATAACCGTCATTGAGAGCCGGCGTGAATCAGAATATAGATTAATTGAAGACCAGTCGAGGTTGATCGAGAATTTGGAAGGCAATATTGAAAAATCGAATTCCAATGGGATGAAGGATAAAATCAGAAACGATATTGGCACCAAGAGGCTCGCCATCGTAAAGGCCAAACGCAACATCGAAAATCAAAATCTCATTTTAGGGCAACTGGAACAGAAGCGGGACAGCTTGCTTGGAGAGCAATAATTTTGAATGAAAGGTGAGAGGATCCATTAGATCCGACAGTTCAAGTGCACATAGAAAAACCGTGGCACTATCACTTCTGGTTAACATAATATAAATTATCGGACAAATAGGTTGAATCGCTTTGTTTGAGAATGAAACATTCCGGGCATGCAAGTTTCTGTATTATTCATCTGTCCAATAATATGCAACGGTAGTTTACCTTAGCAAAATATCCCAACCTATAATTAAAGATTCGATGAAAAATATCTGCTTAATCGCCTCAGGAATCGCAATGATTTCTTTTGCCTGCAACCGGGATTCAGTTTGCACCGACGACCTTCGAATGATAACGGTCGAGATTTCCGGAGATACCCTTGATGAATATTACACTGTAAGAAATAGCAATCAGGACACCATTCGGCATGGACAAAATGTATCACCGGCGGATATCGGATCAATACTGGTTGTGCTCACAGATTCTTACCGCGACCAAATCAAAAACACGGAGTCTGAATTCTTCTTCGTTGGGCTAATCGACGATTCGATTCGCGTTTGGGAACCTTATATTATTGGTGCGGATGAATGCCATATTTACCATGTGAATGGGCCCACACAAATTCAGGTGCAATAATTAATTTCAGGTTGGAAAACAGGCCATCACTGGCGCTGACCACTGTCATTTGTACAAAGTGATTTCTTCGGCACCAATTCTTCTCTGTCAATGCTTTTTCTACTCTACAAGGTTTGGTATCCTTGAAAAAGGGATGGTGGAACAATACTTGTACAAAATGCGTAGTTCTATTGTCCAACGCTCAGGACGATTTTGAACCAAATAGTTTTATCATGGGTTACATTCCTCTTCATATCATTTTGTCCATTCTTACCTTTTTAGCCGTTTCCGGCAAAACAAGTGAGACAAACTCTGAACAAAATGCGGGAATTAAAACAATTGACCAAACTGTTTTCAAAGATATTCCAGAGCAAAAAGTAGTGTTAATGAAGGTGATTTTCAAGAATGTCGAAGAGGAAAAAATTAAGGAGAGTTTTTTAGAAGTTCTGCGGAGATATGAAACTTTGCACGGGTACGAAATTACACTTGAACAGAAAAACGTCAAACGATCAACTATGCAGGCTCAACCTATCATCGGAATTCGCGGCTTATTTGGAGGAGTAAAAAAATATAAGATCATGCTGGCGACTTATGTCAAAGACAGCGAAGACCGGGTCGATGAACTTTCTTCCGATGTACTCACAGGTTGGTTTGCCCATGAATTGGGTCACCTTGTGGATTATGAAAGATACTCACAAATGGGCATGATGCGCTTTGGCATAAGATACCTCACGTCAAAAAAGTTTAAAAAAGCTGCCGAGCACAGCGCTGATATGATCGCTGTTGAAAAAGGTTTTCACCAGGAAATTATTGCCGCCAAACGATATATTCTCGATCACGAATTTCTCACAGAAAATTACAAATCCAATATCAGACGTTATTATATGTCGGTAGAAGATGTGGAAATGTGCCTCGGAGATCAACCAGCGGTGGAGCCTAAATGATGATTAGATCATATCAAGCAGCTCCACCATTTTCTCTTCTGACAGCACTTTTGGGGTTTTCACCTGTCCACCTTTCTTTTTAGTTTTTTCCAGATATTGGTGGTATTTCTCTTTGTTGATCATCTTCACTTCAATACCTTTTAACGCTTTGCTGCGCGCTACGCCGTAATTTTTGTTGGCCTCTTTCAAAGCGTTGTCAAGATTCTGTCCAAAATGTCCGCAATCCACTTCTTTTTCGCATACGATGACCCATTGATGGATATATGCATTGGTGTCTTTCTTCACTGCAGCGACCATATATTCGTTAACGGAAAGATTCATTGCTTCTGACACAGTCAGAATAGCATCGTCCATCTTTTCTTCAGACAATTGAGAACCTACGACGTTCAAAAAGAACTTCGTACGTCCTGTAATTTTAATTTCAAATTTTTCAAGGTCTGTAAAACGGATGGTATCGCCAATCACGTATCGCCATGCGCCGGCACAGGTAGAGATGACCAAAACATAATCCTGACCCTTATCAACTTCTGACAAGGTGTGTGACACCGGATTTTCGAGCAATTCTCCCCGCTCATCGACTCCCCTTTCATCAAATGGAATGAATTCATAAAAATAGCTATTGTCCAAAACCAATTTCATATCCATCGTACCCGGCCTGGCAGTAAACGCGAAAAATCCCTCAGAAGCCAGGTATGTATCCATCACAACAATGGGTTTGGCACAAATGGCTTCAAAATCCTGCCTGTACGTTTCATAAGCAACTCCCCCACTCGCGAATACCGAAAAATTTGGCCAAATTTCATGAATATTTGTCAGCTTGTGGTGTTTGATGATTTCCTGAAGCATCAAAAGCACCCAGGAAGGGATACCGGCTATGGCTCCAATATTCCACGAAGGAGCCCCATCAACGATTCGTGCCAGGCGTTCATTCCAGTCATTGATGGCGGAAATTACGCTGCCGGGTCGATAAAACATGTCATACCAACTGGGGAAATTACTCACATTTATTCCACTGATTTCACCTTCCAAATGACCGCTGGGATGGCTATCCAGGTGCGATGAGCTCCCGAGCATTAGCATTTCACTTTCAAAAAGTTCTTCGGGAAAATCAAAGTTCGGCAAGGATTTTATCAGTGAGGTGCCAGACTTGCGCATACTAGCCAGAAAATCATCGGTGATGGGAATTCTTTTACTCGATTTGCCCGTGGTGCCACTGCTTAGCGCAAAAAAATGGGGCTTGCCTGGCCAGGTGATATCTGGGTGCTCTTGCTGTTTAATCCACCATTCGCTGTGCATATCATCGTAGTGATGTATAGGTACGTGCGATTTAAAACTGGCAACAATATTTTCCGCCTTCAGCAAATCAGAAAAGCCATAATATTTTCCAAAGGCTGTATTCTGGGCCGTTTCAATCAATTTTCGAAGTTGTTCCTTTTGTTGGTCTTCACCCGGGGTCGATTCCGACCCCAATTTTTGGTTGAGTGAAATTCCCGTTTTTATAAGTTTGCCAATGATGGACATAGTTAATTTGATTTGCGATTGAAAAAAAACTGTGGGTCAGATAAATGCTGATCAAGCCCCCTACATTTCAATTAAAGTGCCAAATGTGGCGATCAGATTTTGACTGAAATAGGTTTTCGAAAGAATTTTAAAATGATACTTTAGCCGTTCAAACAACAACTGTCCTTCACGCGCCACATCACTGCAACCTCTACCAATGCGAAGATTATTTCCCATTCTAATACTGTTCTCGTATTCATATCACATGGCGGCTCAAGATCCCATGAAACTGGAAA
>JBBSDD010000260.1:0-4990 GCA_038249755.1 Flavobacteriales bacterium
AAATCCCCGGCTTTCAACGGGCGTACCTACGGCACGCTTGATCTAGCAGCTGTATCTATCGGGGATAAATCCCCGGCTTACAATACGGGGCGTACCTACGGCACGCTTGGCTTATCAAGTGATTCTGCTGGGGACAAACATCCCGTTTATCGCACCCGGCCTACTTTAACACCAAACACCTACCACAACTAAAATCGTTTTGCCGGACTTTCAGGGTCTTTCACAGCCCGAAAGACGAGATTAATATTGTGTGTGGCGGTTATGATGGCATTGAAATCCTGCACAAAACCGTTGTAAGGATAGCCCACCGAAAAGTAAGGTGTGTCGACGCCGATGGTACCCGCGAGGGTTTTGGTGGTGCGCCCGCCTGCCTTGATCCACACCTGGTTTTTAAAATCGAGCCGGGCACTCAACTCGGCTGAGATCGGAGCTGCGCTTGAGCCAAACATCACTGCCTCCGTGCGGATGCCAAATGTTGGGAGGTGTGCAATAAAACTTCATTTTGGCACAATTGGGAACAATTGCCGGTTTTAGATGTGAGCTTCCCGTAGATTTTGAAGTTAATTTATATATCTATCAAAAAAATTTCAGATTCATATTTATTCCGTCCTCTTCAGCACGGCATCCGCGTGCGGGGCTGCCAGCATATCAAGCCATTGTATTTGGTATTGGGCCTTCTGATGAAGTACTATATCCTCAAAAAAAAAACCCGCACCAAAATGGTGCGGGCTTCTCTACTCCAATTTATTTAATCTTTATTGTTTGATCATCCTGTGCGTCAGGTTCAGTGTTTCGGTTTGCAAGCGCACGAGGTACACGCCGCTGGCAAGGGCATCGGTGTTGAGTTCCACCACTTGCTGATTTACCAATGTTCCGAATTGTTTTGACAACATTTCGCGACCGTTCATGTCGATCACAGCCACACGGATATTCTCCTGAGCTTGTGCCCCTGCAAATCGGATGTAAAGCGCGGCGGCAGTCGGGTTCGGGAAGATGCTGAATTGGTTTTCATCACCGGCCTCAGCCACGCCAAGCACCCGCTCTGTGGTGATGTTTATCTCATCACTTCCGGTGCATCCGACTTCGGTAGTTACTTCTACCGAGATAGTCATATTGTCGTTTGCCACCACCTCAATCGATGGGCCGGTTTGTCCGGTGCTCCAGTTGTAGGTGGCACTTTCGTCAAATCCTGCTACAAGGGTCACGACACTTCCAGCATCCGTGTTGATGTCTTCGCCGAGGTTCACGACAGGGTTTGGGTGAACATGAAGGCGAACTACGATTGTGGACACATTTCCATTTACATCTGATGCCTCATAAAGGAGCATGTATTGTCCGGTGGAGATGAATTTTCCGTCTTGCGGTCCGTCGATCATTTTCACAGAAACGTTGCAATTGTCGTAGGCAGGCACCATGGTTCTCATATATCTCCCTTCACATATATCGATCACTTCAGGTGCGTCGAATACAGGAGCGATTTGGTCTTTTACCGTTACCGCAAAAGTAGCAGTGGCCGTATTTCCCGCAAGGTCAGTCACTGTCAGGATGGCCTCAGCAATACCGAGATCGGCACAGGTGAAGATCGATTTGTTCAACTCACGCGATGCAATTCCGCAGTTGTCCATTTCCTGATAGTCGAGCATGTCCAGGTCGAGGATGGCTTCCCCATTGGCGTCCAAATCGATTTCAATGGCACTCACTTGTACTTGCGGATTCATCATGTCTTTCACAATGATTTGCAAGGTGCGCTGGATGACATTTCCATGCAGGTCGAATACCACGATCTCCGTAGTTGCATTTCCCGAACGGGCGGTACAATCAAAAACGGTATTCTGAATCGCTACTTCGGCGATGCCGCAATTGTCGAGTGCATGCGGCAACAACATGGCTTGTGTAAGCACTGCTGAGCCGTTTTCGTCGAGCACGAGCTCGATGGAAGCGATGTTGAAAGATGGCTTTATCGTGTCGATGACGTTGATATTGCCAGCGATTTGAGCCACGTTTCCATATGCATCTTCTACAAGCATTGTGATGCCTTTCGCACCCGCATCATTGCAATCGAAGGCAGACTGCACAAGTGAAACCTCCGCAGCGCCACAGTTGTCAAAAATGTTGATGGCCACAGCCTCAGCATCCAAAGTGGCCTGGCCGTTTTCGTTGAGGTAGATTGATACACCTGCGGCGATTTGTGCAGAAGGTGCCATGTCATCTACCACGGTGATGGTTGCCATACCTGTGGAAATGTTGAAAGACGCATCCATTACAGAAAGTTCAACTGTTTGGGTGCCTACGTCTCCGCAATTGAAAAGCGACTTGCTGACGATCCGGCTTACCACGCCGCAGTTGTCGGTCGAACCATTGTCAACCATTTCGGCCGTGAGCATCGCCGATCCATTGTTTCCCAGCAAAAGCACCAGGTCATTGGTGAAAACCACCGGAGCCACTTCGTCTACGATTTCGATCTGAACGGAAGCCTCGGCCACATTTGCAGAAGCATCAGCTACCGAGTACATCAGAGTTTGCACGCCAAGGTCTGAGCAGTCGAAACTGGCTTGGCTCAAGGCGTGTGATGCTGCATCGATGCTGCAATTGTCAACAGAAGCTGCACCGATCAATTGTCCGATTTCCATGGCGCTAAGCATCCGTGTTCCATCAGCACCGAGTGCGAGCGTGATATTCTGCGGCGCAGCGGTGGGCTGGATGTTGTCTTCCACAATTACTGTAAATGTGCTCAGTGTTTCGTTGCCGGCATTGTCGGTTACTGTAACTGTTACCGTGTTGTCGCCCAAATCATTGCAATTGAATGATGTTTTGCTGAGCGACTGACTTGCCAGAGAGCAATTGTCCGTAGCTGATACCACTGCCGAAGCAGGATTGAGCTGGGCAGAAGCGTTTTCATCGAGTTCGAGTACCACGTTTTGCACGGCTACTATTGGAGCTACATTGTCGACTACGGTTACTTGTACCGGCATTGATTGCTCGTTTCCTGAGGCGTCGCTTGCGCTAAAAATGGCTTGAGACACGCCGATGTCGGCGCAGGTGTACAAAGTTTTGCTCAGGCTCATGGAAGCGATGGCACAATTGTCTGACGATCCGTTGTTGGCATCAGTGGTAGCGGCTACACCCATTCCATTTTGGTTGAGCTGCACTACTACGGGTTTCACAACCAGCAGAGGCTTGATCGTGTCGATAACAGTCACTACACCGATCGCGCTGTTGGTGTTGCCAGCGGCATCAGTGATGGTGAGGCTCACATTCACGGCATTCGCAAGGTTAGCGCAAGAGAAGGAAGACACACTGATCGATTTACTTCCGATTGCGCAATTGTCCGTAGATCCATTGTCGAGGGCATCTGCGGTAATGCTGGCCTGTCCTGACGCATTCAGGTATACATTCATGTTGCGTGCAACGGCTACCGGAGGGATCACATCATCGATACCGACGGTGTGCGAGGCGCTTGCCTGACAGTTGTTGGCGTCAACGGCGAGCACGGAGTAAGATCCGGGATTGATGTTGCTATACGTATTAGCAGCCGGTCCTCCAGTCCATTGGTAAGTGAAGGGCTCTGTGCCATTGGAAGCGGTGGCAACCAATTGCCCGTCTTCAGAAGCTACGCAGCTGGCATCCGTTTTCGCGAAAGCGATAGCCGGATTGTCCATGGTCGTCATGTTCTTATCGATAATGGCTGAAAACACGGCACTTCCATCTTCTATTACGAAGTAGGTCTGGTAAGTGGTCGTCGGACTTAGTCCGGTGATGTTGATTTCATATTCCACCCCAGCACTCATGGCTGTGGCTGAAGCGAAAATGGGCGAAACGCCTGCGTAAGCTACACCTGCTTTGATCTGGGCTTCTGTTGGCACGGCCGATCCGCCTGGCACGGTGATGAGGTAACCGGTACCGGCTACGGTTGATTCTGCTTCGAAAATGGCGCTGTTGCACGTTACATTTCCGAGGCCTCCTGCGGCCTGGGCCACTTCGTTTACAACACCATCAAGGTCGGCAAGGTTTGCTGCGGCGTAATACCAGGTGAACTCGTCGTTCTGTCCGGGCGCAAGGTCATTCATGCGGATATACACACCGTAGCTTCCATCCGTATTTCCAGTGACTGTGGCTGAAGTTGCAGGGTTCTGGTTGAGAACGTTCGACCACGAACAGCAAGAGTTTACGATGGTCTTGGTACGCTCGGAAGTAGAGAAAAACAACACGCCTTCTTCATTCGTTTTGATTCGAATAGCCTGTGATTGAGCCGTCGCAACCGCAATTGGTTGAAATACACCATCCACCAGGTTACCTCTTTCTTTCACCGGGCCATCATTACCGCCTACGAAATCATCCTGCGTGCCCACCCAATATCTGAGGTTGGTCACCGGCTGTGTGCCGCTGTTGGTGATCTTCGTGTTTACCGTAATAAATGATGAATTACCAAGGGTGTAGGTGTTTTGAAGTTGAACGATGTTGCCGTTGACGGACACTGTACCTGTAGATACAATTATTCCTTTGCCCGGTCCACTTGTTCCGCTGTTGTAATTGAAATTGCTGTAGTCGAAAACCTGATTGGTGAGCATCGGGTCGGATACCATCGTACCGTTGAGATTCCAATCGTTGGTACCATCGCCACCGAAGGCGAATGATTGATTCAGCGCATAATTTGAATAGGTCAATTGTCTCCAGGAGCTGAACTGCGTGCTGTAATAGAAGGGCTGCTGGACATTTCCGGTTCCGTTTATGGAACTTTCAGTTCCATTGCCGAAGCGCAGGAGATTGTTGTTCAGGACAGTTTGTGCGTGTGTGGACACGGCCAGAAAGGCGAGCATTATAAAGAGCCCGTTGCGGACTAAGTAGCCCATATTTATTTGTAGATTTTTTCGTTTCATTTGGGTATAATTTGAGGGATTATTGGCGGGTCGAATAGGTCGATCCGGTTTTGGTAAGTGTTTGGGTTTTGGTCGGCACCGTTTTTCTCTGGCCGTTTTCTGTTTTGTGAACG